>JAZDGE010000304.1:0-7835 GCA_043807175.1 Acidobacteriota bacterium | reverse complement strand
GGTGTCGGCGTCGGCGTCGGGACGGTCCCGCCGTCGCGCAGTGTGAGCTCGAGGACCGGGCACATCTGGGTGTAGTGCCGGCTGTCGAAGGTGCGCCGCCACTGCTGCCCGCCCTCCGGGCCGCGCAGCTCGAGCCCGTTGTTCTCCACTGTGCGGCGCACCGACCCCCTGACGAGCTCGGTCACGTCCCATTCGATCACGGCGGGTACCAGCCCGACGGCGGTCTGCGCGACCAGCGTCGGGCTCACGGCGGGTTGGTTGTTCCACGTGACCTCGGTCTCGCGCCACGAGCCGCGCATCTCGTGGACTTCGACCACGACGCTCGCGAGTCCGCCCGCGAATGGCATTCCCATGCGGAGGATCGCCTTGTCCACGCCCACGTTCGCGGGGATGAACGCGAGCTGGAAGCGGACTAGCGTCCGGAACGTGAACGGCTCGTTCTGGCCCGCCCCGTAGCCCACCTCAAGCTCGGTGTCGGTGCCGTGGTTGCCGTCGGGGCTGCCGTCGGTGACATAGGCGTCGGCCACCGCGCACACACTCATCCCGACCACCGTGCCCGGAGTCGGGGTCGGTTGCGGGGTCGGAAGCGGCGTCGCAGTTGGCGTGGGCGTAGGGGTTGGCGTTGGGGTTGGAGTCGGAGTTGGAGTGGGTGTCCAGGTCGGCGTTGGCGTTGGCGCCGCAGTCGGTGTGGGAGTCGGGGTCGGTGTCGGCGTTGGCGTCGGGGTCGGCGTGGCCGTCGGGGTGGGTGTTGGCGTGGGCGTTGGCGTGGCTGGCAGGGCATCCCAGAACTTGTTGCCGGTAAGCTCCTTGGCTTCGAGAGAGATGACGTACTCGATCCAGTTCTCGGTGCGGACGACCCCACCCACGGAGCTCGCCCCCACCGAGGTGTAGCCGGGGGGGTCGGTCTCGTGGATGCTGTAGAACTCGAATGACCCGGAGACCGGCAGCCCATACCACCCGTTGGCGTCCGTCGTCGTGCCCGCGAGAAACTGGCCGGGCGACGGGTAGGGGTTGTTGGAGCCGTAGAGCGCAACCGTGACCCCCGCAAGCGGCGCGGCCTCGTTGCCGATCTCCCCCGAAAAGACACGGCCGGACAGTACGGCTGGTGTTGGCGTTGGCGTGGGAGTGGGCGTCGGCGTGGCCGGCTGGGCATCCCAGAACTTGTTTCCCGTCAGCGTCTTGTCCTCAAGCGGGATGGCGTACTCGATGACGTCGGCGGTGTGCACCGTGCCGCTCACCGAGGTGGCGCCGACCGAGAAGTACCCGGACGGGTTCGTCTCGACGATGGAGTAGAACTCGAAGCTGTACCCGCTTCCGTCCAGGCCGTACCAGCCATTACGTCCGGTGGTGGTGGCCAGCAGGAAGGTGCCGCGGGACGGGTAGGGGTTGTTGGAGCCGTAGAGCGAGACCGTCACGCCGGCGAGAGGGCGCGACTCGTCGCCCACCTCGCCCTCGTAGATCCGACCCTCGAGCACCGTGGCGAGGCTCGTAGAGGCCTGTGCATCGGCGCGATCGGAAATCCCCGCCACAGCCGAGAGCAGGACGGTGGCGACAAGAAAGGCGTTGAGGGCGAGCTGCGGCCGCGGCGGCGATTCGCCACTTGACACAGCGCCGTTCCCATGCTCGCTCGATCTCATGATCGACTCCCACCCTGTGGTCCTGAGCCGCAGGATAGGAAGTTCTTTTGACCGAGTGTAGGGCTGCTCAGAACGCTGTCAAGGTCCCGACGAGCCAATCTCATCGATCGGTTGGCCTCTGGGGTACCTGGTCCGGCACTCTTGACGCTCTTGCTAATGCGCTTCTGCCGCCTCGTGGCCTGCATCCACCTCGACCCGGTCGCGGTGGGACTGGTCGACCACCCGGAATCCTGCCGCTGGAGCGGCCACGCGGAGCTGACCGGCCGTCGCCGCCCCGAGCTGGTGGACGTGGAGCGCACGCTGGAGATGTTCTCCAATGACCCGGATGAGGCGCGCCGCAGCTAACTTCGTCTGGTCGCCGCGCTGCGCGGGCAGCGGCGGGGCGCCGCTGGCTCTGCCGGCTCTCTACTCCGCCATGCGGCGGCGCAGTTGCTTCAGGTCCGCCCAGGCCTGCGCCTTGGCGGTCGGGGTGCGGAGGAGGTAGGCGGGGTGAAAGGTGGGGAGCACCGGCCAACCCCGAAACGCCAGCCACTTTCCCCGGTAGGTGGAAATCGGCGCACTCGTGCCGAGCAGATGGTGGGCGGCGACGCGGCCCAGGGTGACGATCACCTGGGGGTTGACGAGCTCGAGCTGGCGCCAGAGAAACGGCATGCGGGTCGCCGCCTCGTCATCCTGGGGCTCGCGATTGCCGGGCGGCCGGCACTTGACGATGTTGGCGATGTAGACCTCCTCACGCCGGAGGCCGATCGCCCGCAGCATCGAGTTTAGCAGTTGGCCGGCGCTGCCGACGAAGGGCTCGCCAAGGCGGTCTTCCTCGGCCCCCGGGGCCTCGCCGACGAGCATGACGCGGGCATGCGAATTGCCGACGCCAAAGACGACATGCCTGCGTCCCTGGTGGAGGCGGCAACGCTGGCATCCCTGGAGCGCAGAACTTAGCGCGGCGAGGTCGGAGCTCGCGGCCGGAGTCTCGCTTTTCGGCGGGGCGGGGGCGGGACACTGGCTGGCTTCGGCCGCCGGGGCTCCTGCTTCCAGATCGTGCCAGCCGAAGTCGGCGAGGTAGGTGAGAAGGTCGCGGCGGCTCATACCGCCCGCGCCGCCAGCAGGTCTGGCACGACGGTGAGCAGCAGCTCACGGGCGAGCACCTCCTTGCTCTGGGCGGGGAGCTCCCGGCGGGTCCCGCTGCGAGTGATCACCACCGCCCGGTTGGCGGCGGCCTCCATGCCCAGACCTGGCTCGTCGATGGGATTGGCAACCACGGCATCGGCGTTCTTGGCCAGGAGCTTGTGCCGCGCCCGCGCCTCCAGGTCGGCCGCCCGCTCGGCAGCAAAGATGACGAGATAGGGACGCCCGCCGCGGCGCGGCAGCCCGGCCGCCAGATCCGGCGTCGGGTCGAGCTTGAGCTCCACCCCGCCGGCACGGCGATCCAGCTTGACCGACGCGACCTCGGCGGGGCGAAAGTCCGCCACCGCGGCGGCGTGCCACAGGCTATCGGCCTCGGCCGCGTGTAGCGCCAGCAGGCGCTCGAGATCTGCGGTGGTCTCGAAAGACTCCGTCGGGATCCCCGGGGGTGGGGTGACGCCTGCTCCGACGAGCAGCCGAACGCTGGCGCCAAGCCGGCGGCCGGCGGCCGCCAACGCACACCCCATGCGGCCCGAGGAGCGGTTCGTCAGCACGCGAACGAGGTCGATCGGTTCGCGGGTGGGCCCGGCGGTCACGAGCATGCTGAGGCCTGCCAGCGGGCCGCGGTGAGGCAGCGCCGCAAGCGCCGCTGTGACGATCTCGTCCACCTCGGCCAGTCGGCCCTCGCCGACGTCGCCGCAGGCGAGCATGCCGGCGCCGGGGGCGACGATGACGATGCCGCGGTGGCGCAGCACGGCGAGCGCCTCCTGGGTGGCGGGGTGGCGCAGCATGTGGGTGTTCATCGCGGGCGCGACCACGACCTCGCGCCGGTGGGCGAGGGCATAGGTGGTGAGAGCGTCATCCGCAACGCCGGCGGCGAGCTTGGCAAGCACATTGGCGGTGGCAGGGGCGATCAGCAGGAGATCCGCCTCGCGGGCGAGCTCGACATGATCCACGGCGGCGGCGCCACGCCAGAGCGAGACCTGCGCCGGGCGGCCGGCCAGCACCGAGAAGGTGCGCGGCGAAACGAACCTGGTGGCGTTGCGGGTGAGAATCGGCTGGACCCGGCAGCCAGCGCTCCTCAGACGGCGAAGCACCTCGATCGCGCGATAGGCTGCGATCCCGCCAGCCACGCCGAGGACGACGAGCCCGGCGGCCACCTCAAGCCTCGACCTCCTCGCCGAGGAGGTCCTCTGTCAGCGTCTCATCCACCTCGCCCAGCTCCTCGGACTCGAAGTCGGGGCCTTCAAGCTCCTCCTCGAGGTCCTCCTCCTCGTCCTCGGTCTCTGGCTCCTCAATAATGATCAACGGCACGATCGGCCGGGGAAGCGGAAGGAGGGTGGGCGGTTGCTCTTCCTTTTCGCGAGCGGCGAGCTCTTCCAGACGAAGGGCTTCAAGCTCGTCGGGCGAGACCATGCGCCAGGGAATGCACCCCGCATCCATCTCGGCGAGGGCGATGGTGGTGGGCTTGGAATGGCGGCTCGAGAGACGCGGGCGGGCGCCGTTGATGAGCTGCCCGGCACGCCTGGCAGCAATCAGGATGTAGCGGAAGGCGCTGTCGACACCCTCCAGGGACTGCGGCATCACTCCTCCTTGAGCGCACACTCAAACCCGGCCACGATCGCTTCCGCCTGGGCTCGCATTCGCAGCGGGCGCATCCGGGCGGCCGTCACGATGCAGGTGAGCACGCGCGTCGCCTCGTCGAGGCGGTCATTGATGATAGCATAGTCGAACTCGGCATACTCGCGCATTTCCTTGAGTGCGTTTCGCATCCGCAACGCGATCGTGGCCTCGGAGTCCTGCCGGCGGGCATGGAGCCGGCGCGAGAGCTCGTCTTCGGACGGGGGGAAAACGAAGATCTTGACGGCGTCCGAGACGGATGAACGCACCTGGCGGGCGCCCTGGACGTCGATGTCGAGGAAGACGTCAACGCCAGCGGCCAGTCGGCCTTCGACCTCGCTGCGCGAGGTGCCATAAAGCTGGCCATGAACCTCGGCGTACTCGAGGAACTCGTTCCTGGCGACCATGGCGTGAAAAGCCTGGCGGTCGACGAAGTGGTAGTCAACACCGTCACGCTCGGAGGAACGCGGCGCCCGCGTGGTGTGCGAGATCGAGAAGTAGCTCTGCCGTCCCTCCTTTTCCATCTCGGCCATCACCCGCCTGATCAGTGTTGTCTTGCCCCCGCCGGAAGGCGAGGAAACGATGAAGAGCTCTCCACGACCACCGTCCAAGTGGGCCTCCACGAGTGAGGATGATAGCCTGTCCCGGTGGCCTTTTGGCCGGCCTTACCATTTGGGGGTGGACCTCGACGTGGACGTGGACCTAGACCTGGACCTGGCCCCGGACCTCGTGGACGCGGCAAGAAGCGCAAAGCGACCTGAATGATCTCGTGCTGATGGAAGGGCACGTCAGGCAGGTAAGTCCAGATCCAGGTCCAAGTCCAAGTCCAGGTCCAAGTCCAGGTCCAAGTAAGAAAGCGAGCTTCCCTCCCGAGCCCGGAGCCCGGAGCCCGGAGCCCGGTCTTCCAGGCGGAGCGCCCCCCGGACCGGCTACACTGGTAAGGTGAGTGCGGCACTTCGCTCGGCGCGGCATACGGTCGGCTACTGGGGACTGCGGGGGTTGCTGGGCGCCGCCCGCGCCCTGCCACCCTCACTTTTGGTGGCCCTGGGCCGCGCCGGCGGGCGGCTCGCATCGCTTTCGATGGGACGCGAGAGCCGGCGAGCCTTCGAGCACCTGGAGGCTGCCTTCCCGGATCGTGATCGGCGGTGGCGGGCGCGATTGGCGGCGGCCTGCGCCAGCCATCTCGGCACGCTGCTCGGCGAGGTGGCCTGGCTGTGGTCGGCGAGCGCCGACGATATCCTCGCCCGCACCGAGTTCGTCGGTCTCGAGCACCTCACCGGCGCCTGTGATGCCGGGGGCGGGGCGGTATTCGTCACCGCCCATTGCGGCAACTGGGAGTGGATGAACCTGGCGCTGGGCGCCGCCGGCGTGCCGATGACGGTGGCGGCGAGGGAGGTCTACGACCCCCGCCTCGATGTGCTCGTGCAGCGCCTTCGCGGCCGTTTCGGCGGCCAGACGGTGCTTCGTGGCCAGGGCGCCGGACAGCGGCTCGCGCGCGCGCTGCGTGGTGGCAGGGTCGTTGGCCTGCTCATCGACCAGGACATCGACGCCCCCGGCGTGTTCGTCGAGTTCTTCGGTCGCCCGGCCTGGACGCCGAGCGGCGCCGCTCTGCTCGCGCTGCGCACCCGGCGGCCCTGCGTGCCCGGCTTCGCGGCGAGAAAGCCGAACGGCGTGATGCAACTGTGCTTCGACGCGGCACTCGAGCTTGCGGGAGGGGGCGCCCTGGAAGACCAGGTCGGCGCGCTCACCGCACGCCTGAGCGCGCGCATCGAAAAGCAAGTGCGGTCCAACCCCGAGCAGTGGGTATGGATGCACCGGCGCTGGCGGCGTCAGCCTGGCGCCGGGGAGAAGGTCTGGCGCGCCGGACCTGCCGGCGCCGTGCCAGCCGGTGGAGGCGAAACGGCGGCCGCGGTTTCCGGCTAGAATCGCGGGCCATGCCGCCCGCCCATGCCACACGGAAGCGGGTCGCGGGCAGGGAGGCGCGGTGGAACAGGACGTCTGGGAGACTGCGCGAAAGGTTGAGGGGATGGGGGTTAGGTTTCAAGGGTTTGGGGTTCACAACCGGAGCATGGGGACGGCCTTCGGGAGGCCGAGAGGGTCGCCAGTCCCTCAACCCCGAACCCCGAGCCCCTAACCCAATTGCGAGCGAAGCGAGCTAGGTTCTTTCTCAGGGAGGGTCCATGAAGAAGGTATTGCTTGGCTGTGGTCTGGTCCTCATCGCCGCCATCGTCGTGATCGGCCTGGCGGTTGCCGGCGGCTACAACCGCCTCGTGACGCTGGAAGAGGCGGTGAAGAGCGCCTGGAGCCAGGTCGAAAACGTCTACCAGCGGCGCACCGATCTGATCCCGAATCTGGTGGAAACGGTCAAGGGCGCTCGGGACTTCGAGCGTGACACGCTGACCGCCGTGGTCGAGGCGCGCGCCAAGGTTGGCCAGGTCACATTCAAGGGGGTGCCGACGCCTGGCGAGATGCAGACTTTCCAGTCCGCTCAGGATGGCCTGTCCTCGGCGCTGTCACGCCTGATGGTAGTGGTCGAAAAGTACCCGGAGCTCAAAGCGACCGAGGCGTTTCGCGACCTCCAGGCCCAGATCGAGGGGACCGAGAATCGGATCGCCGTCGAGCGGCGGCGCTTCAACGAGGTGGCGCAGGAGTTCAACACGGCGCGCCGGCAGTTTCCGACGGTCCTGATTGCCAGCCTCTTTGGCTTTGCCGAGAAGCCCTACTTTGAGGCGACGCCGGGGTCGGAACGGCCGCCGCAAGTGAAGTTCTAGGAGCGCTCAAGCGGTGAAGAACTTCACGAACAGAGCAAGTGTCTCGACCGGCGCTGGGGTGGGGGACGGTCGGGTGGGTTTGCTGGGTGGGGTGTGGGGGAAGCTGTCGGCTGTCGGCTGTCAGCTTTCCCCATCGGGGGGGGTGTGGGGGAAACTGTCAACTGTCAACTGTCAACGCGAGGCTTCGCCTCGTCGGTTTGAGGCGAAGCCTCGCTCGTTTATGGCGAGACCCGCGCTCGCGGTCGCGGCGCTGCTTCTGGCCGGCACTGTCCTCGGGCTCGAGGTGCCGCCGGCGCCGCACCGCTTCTTCACCGACTACACGGGCCGGGTGGAACGCGGCAGTCTGGCTGCGGTCGAGAGCCGGCTGGCCGGAATCGAGGCGGGCAGCGGCCACCAGGCGATGGCAGTGCTCTTCGAATCGCTCGAGGGCGAGGCGCTGGAGGACTTCACGGTCCGCTGCGCCCAGGCCTGGAAGGCAGGGCGAAAGGGGATCGACGATGGTGTGATCTTCTTCGCTTTTCTCGCCGAGCGGCGGATGCGGCTCGAGGTCGGCTACGGGCTGGAGGAGAAGATCCCCGACGCGATCGCTTCGCGCCTGCTGCGTGAGGCGGTCAAGCCTGCCTTTGCCCGCGGCGATCTTGCCGGTGGCGTGGCTGCCCTCGCCGCGTCGCTGGAGCTCATCTTTCGC
>JAZDGE010000303.1:0-9170 GCA_043807175.1 Acidobacteriota bacterium | reverse complement strand
CGTCCGACCCGCGGTGCGAGCGGCGAGCCGTGCCCTGCGTGGCCACCGCCACGATCTCCGCGGCGATCGCGAGCGCGATCTCAGCCGGGGTCTCGGCGCCGATGTCGAGGCCGATCGGGGCGTGGACGCGCGCGATTTGCTCCTCCGCCAGGCCTTCCTGGCGCAACGAATTGAGAACTGTTCTCACCTTCGTCGCGCTGCCGATCATGCCGATGTAGCCGGCGGGGGTGGCAAGGGCATCGCGCAGGACAACCAGGTCATGGCTGTGCTGGGGTGTGACGATGACCACCGCGTCGTTGCCGGTGAGCCCGAGCCCGGAAAGCGCGCCCGCAAATGGCGCCACTACCAGGCGGGCGCCGGGGAAGCGCTCCGATGTGGCGAGCTCGGGCCGTTCATCGAGCACGATCGTGTGAAGGCCAAGCACCCCGACGAAGCGGTGCAGCGAGTGGGCGATATGGCCGGCGCCGGCGATTGCCACCCGGCGGGTCGGATCGATGCGTTCCATGAACACCTCCATCGCGCCGCCGCAGATTGGGCCGTCCTCGCCGCGCAGGCCGGCCTCGAAGTCAAGCGCAAGCTTGCGGCAGCCGCCCCGGCGGTGGAGCTCGAGCGCGGCCGCGATCACCTCCGACTCCTTGACGCCGCCACCGACGGTGCCGAGGATCGTGCCATCGGCCAGCACCAGCATGCGTGCACCGGGCGCCCGCGGGGTGGAGCCGCGCGCGGCCACCACGGTCGCCAGCACCACGCGCTCGCCACCGCGGCGGCGTGCCACCAGCTCCTCGAGGAGGTCCGGGTAGAGGCCGGCGCTCACGCCGCCGCCGGCGCGACCTCGGCGGCGGCGCCGCCCGCCACCGCCACCCCGAGCGTCCCCGCGCCAACGGTGGTCAGGAACCCTCGCCGCGTCACCCGGTGCGAGCTACCGGAATCGCCCTGCCTGGCGCCCTTTCCCATCCCGTCCTCCAGCCGCAAGAAGCCCGGCCACCACTCTTCCTACGTCGCACCGCCCATCCGAGCTGATGGTAGCAAAAGGACGACCGGTTGGGCTCGGCGCCGGCGCGCGGCGGAAGCCGGCCAGAGTGCCGCCTCGCCCGCGCCGGCTAGCCGCTGACCTCCTCCAGCAACTGCAGGAAGCGGTCGTAGGGGAGTGCTTGCCAGGACTCGGCCGAGACCGCGCCCGCGGTGCGCGAGATGAGTGAGACGCGGTGCGCGGTCTCGACGTCGGGGGCGTCGTAGATGTCCATGAAGTCGTAGGGGCCGAGGATCGCATAGTGGGCGATGAACTTGACCTCGGGGCAAACGGCCTTGACCTTGGCCAGCCAGCCCTTGCCCATGGCGCGGCGGCCGGGGGCGTCGTGGACCGACTCGGGGGCGAGGCGGGTCATCAGGACGAAAGTTGGCATCTTCCACCTCCTTGCGCCTTCCAAGTTTAGTCTCGACTGTGACAGGAGCAAGCGGGGGAGGAGGGGAAGGGCAGATGGCAAGAGGCAGAAGGCAGAAGGCCGGAGACGAAGGGCCAAGGGCGAAGGGTGAAGGGGAAAGGCAGTAGGACAGACACTCTTGTCTGTCCGGCAGGGTCGAGAGGCAGGAGGCAGGACGTGGTAGGCAGGAGGCGACGGTGCCCGTGCCCGACAAGGAATCGTGGCAGGTGGACAGTGGTCATCCCACCGGCCCGACCAAGGGTAGGGGTCCGGACGGCAGGTAGGCGCGGGCATGAGGGGCTACAATCCGCCGCGCGGCCCGTCGGCCGCGGAGGCATGCGATGGCGAAGCGAATGCTGAGCGCTTGGGAGCGGCCCTTCTGTGGCCGCCTGCGCCGAGAACAGGTTGGGCAGCAAGTCGAGCTGGTGGGGTGGGTGCGGCGGCGGCGCGACCTCGGCGGCCTCGTGTTCGTCGATCTGCGCGACCGCGAGGGTTGGGCGCAGGTGGTTTTTCGCGAGGCGCTCGGCGAGGCGGCGGCGCGGCTCTCGGCCGAGGACGTGATTCGCGTCGTCGGCACGGTCGTGGTGCGGGAGGCGATCAACCCCGAGCTGCCGACCGGCGAGGTCGAGGTGGTGGCCGAGGAGCTCGAGCTGCTCACCGCCGCCGAGACGCCGCCGTTCGTGATCGAGGACCAGGTGAACGCGAGCGAGGAGCTGCGGCTGCGCCACCGCTACCTCGACCTGCGCCGTCCCGAGATGATGAGGAGCCTGCTGCTGCGCGACCGCATCACGTTCGAGGTGCGGCGCTACTTCCATGAGATGGAGTTCGTCGAGGTCGAGACGCCGGTGCTGACGCGCTCGACGCCGGAGGGAGCACGCGACTTTCTGGTCCCGTCGCGGCTGTCGCCGGGCGCCTTCTACGCCCTGCCGCAGTCGCCACAACTGTTCAAGCAACTGCTCCAGGTGGCCGGCCTCGGCCGCTACGTCCAGATCGCCCGCTGCTTCCGGGACGAGGACCTGCGCGCCGATCGCCAGCCCGAGTTCACGCAGATTGACATCGAGTTCGCCTTCGTGGACCGCGAGGAGGTCTTCGATGTCACCGAGCGGCTCTTCGCGCGCATTTGCCCGCTCGCCGGCATCGACCCGCCGCCCCAGTTTCAGCGCCTAAGGTGGGCCGACGCGATGGAGCGCTTCGGCTGTGACCGGCCGGACGTGCGTTTTGGGATGGAGCTCGTCGAGCTCGGCGAGGTGGCGCGCGAATGCTCGTTCGAGATCCTGAGGGCGGCCGCGGCCACCGGTCGGGTGAAGGGGCTGCTGGTGCCGGGTGGGGCGGCATTCTCCCGCAAGCAGCTCGACGAGCTCGCCGAGCTCGTAAAGCCGTTCGGCGCCCGCGGTGTGGTGTGGTTCCGCCGCACCGCCGAGGGGTGTGCCTCGCCGGCCAAGAATGCGCTCGGCGATGAGGGCGTCGCAGCCTTCCTGCGGGCGGCAGGGGCGGCCGATGGCGACCTCTTGGTCGCGGTCGGCGGCGCGCCGAAGGTGGTGCTCGCGTCGCTTGCGGCGCTGCGGGCGCAACTGGCGGCGCGGCTCGGGCTCATTCCGGCCGGCCAGCACGCCTTTCTCTGGGTGACGGACTTCCCGCTGCTCGAGTGGGACGAGGAGACGCACCGCTTCTACGCCAGCCACCACCCCTTCACCTCGCCGCGCCCGGAGGACGTCGAGCTCCTGGCGAGCGACCCGGCGGCGGTGCGCGCCCGCGCCTACGACGTCGTGATGGACGGGGTCGAGCTCGGCGGCGGCTCGATCCGGATCCACCAGGCCGAGCTGCAGAGAAAGGTGTTTGCCGCGCTGTCGATCGGCGAGGAGGAGGCGCGGCACAAGTTTGGTTTTCTGCTGGAGGCCTTCCGCTATGGCGCTCCCCCCCACGGCGGAATTGCGCTCGGCCTCGACCGCATGGTGATGCTGATGAGCGGGCGGGAGTCGATTCGCGACGTGATCGCATTTCCTAAGACAACCGCCGGCAACTGCCTGCTCACCAGCGCCCCCAACACCGTGGATGCGGCGCAGCTCGCCGAGCTCAAGCTGAAGCTTGGGTGAGGCGCCCCGCGGGGGCGCGAGGGCTTTCCGGACCTGCCCCGCTCGCTGTTGCCAAGGGCGAAGATACGCTGGGCGCTTGCGTTGCGCGTTCGCGATGGCTATCGTGGCGGCGTGAACTCACGTGTTGTCGAGCGAACTGGAGTGAAACTGGGCGGGCGCCGTAAGAGCTGGCGGCAGGACTGATGGCCAGGCGCGAGCCCGAGCGGACCTCCTCGGTGCTCGGCTGGACGGCTGGCCTTCACCGCCCGGGAATCGCGGAAGAGGCGCCGGGCCCGCATCCGCTCGTCCTGTGGCTGGCGGCCGGCGTGCTCGCGATCGCTGCCGTGGTCGCGGCCGGCTGGCTCTCGGGCGCCCGCGCGCTGGCGAGCTTCATCGCCCAGTCGGTGCCGATGGCGCCCGCCACCACTCTCGGCTTCGGGCTGTTTGGCGGGTCGGTCATCGCCAGCGCGCTCTGGGGCCACATGGCGCCGGTGCGGCGGGCGAGCTCGCTGGTCGCGGCTGCAGTCGCCCTGTCCGGGCTGCTGGTTCTCGTCGAGTCGTTTCTCGGACTTGACGGCGGCGTCGACCGTCTTTTTCTCGCTGACGTCGAAGTGTTCGCGGGCGCGCCGGTGGGCCGGGTGTCACCGGCCACCGGTGCGCTGTTCGTGCTCGCCGCGCTCTCGTTCCTCTTCTCCTCACCCGGCGCCCGTGCCGAGCACTGGCGCCAGGATGCCGCGGCGGGTCTGGCGGCCTGCGTCGCCGCGGGCGGCGCGGTGGTCTGTCTTGGCTATGCCACTGGAATTTCAGTGCTCTATCGCGGTGCCTTTCACCCGGTCGCGCTTCCGACCGGGATCGCGTTCGTGCTCCTGGGTCTGGCGCTGCTCGCCGGATCGCTGCACCGGCTAGCCGGACCTGGACGCGGCATCGTAGTGGCGGCAGCGGTGGGCCTCGGCGTCGTGATCTCGGTCGCGAGCTTCCTGACTGCCAACACACTCCAGAGCGAGCACGCTCGCTCCGAGATCGAGCACGGTGGGGAGGCAATCCACGCAGCCGTCCGGGCCGCGCTGCAGGACGCGCTCGCCGAGGTGGGCGACATCGTGACCATCGTCGAGGGCGGAAAGACCTGGACCGCGCCCGAGCTGCAAGGTCTGTTTGCGGTCCCGGCCGCGCTGCGCAGCGGGCTGGCGCTGGTGGCCTGGGCGCCGCGAGTGCCCGATCAGGAGCGGCTGGCGTTCGAGCAGGCCTGGCAAAAGGAGAGCGCGCGGGCGGCACTCATCCGCGAGTGGCGGAGCGGCGGCGCGATTCGCGCCGGGCGACGGGCGGAGTACTACCCCCTCCGGCTGCTGGCCCCGCGCGCGGGCTTCGAGGATGTCCTTGGCCTGGACCTGGCAAGCCACGCCGAGCTCTGGGTGGCGTTGGAGGAGGCGGCAGCCCGGCACGCGCCGCGCGCCTCGGCGCTGTTCCAGTCACGACCGAGTGGGGGCGTCCGGCTGGTGTGGCTGCTGCGGCCGGCCTACCCGCCGTCCGGGCCTGAAGTGGGTGGCGCGCCTCAAGCGCCGAGACCGGTCGGCTTCGCGGTCGGCGGGCTTGATCCTGGGGAGCTGGTTGCCGGCGCGCTGCGGACGGTGGGCAAGACGCCGCTGGAGATCACGCTCTTCGATGTCACTGCTGGAGGCAAGGAGCTGCTCTACGCGGGCCGCGCGGCGCCCTCAGGCGGGCTCGAGGGAGGCCACTGGGCGCAGGAGCTCGAGGTTGCTGGCCGCACCTGGCTGCTTGAGGCGGCCCCACAGGCCGGCAAGCTGGCTGAGGAGGGCGTCCCGTCCACCAAGGGGTTCCTCGCGGGAGGTCTGGTGCTCACCGCGTTGCTGGGGACGGCGCTGTTCGCCGCGGCGCGCCGCGGCGCCGAGAGCCAGCAGATGGCGGCGGCCCTGCGCGAGAGCGAGGAGCGTTTTCGTTCGCTGGTGCGCTCCTCGGCCGACGGGATCGTGGTCGCCGACGAGGGTGGCCGCATCGTCTCTTTCAACGATGCAGCAGCTCGCATGTTCGGCCACCAGCGCGGCGAGGCGATCGGCAAGTCAGTCACCCTGCTCATTCCCGAGCGCCTGCGGAAGGCGCATGAGGATGGCCTGGCGCGGGTCGCGGCGGGCGGGACGCCGAGGGTGGTGGGCAAGACCGTGGAAATGAGCGCCGTGCGCAGTGACGCCAGCGAGTTTCCCGTCGAGGTCTCGCTTTCGACCTGGAGCTCCGGCGGGCAGCGCTTCTTCTCCGCGTTCATGCGCGATGTCACCTCCCGCAAGCTGATCGAGGAGCAGCTCGAACACGCCCAGCGCATGGAGGCAGTGGGCAAGCTCGCCGGCGGCGTCGCCCACGAGTTCAACAATGCGCTTCAGGCGATGCAGGCGTCGGTCCAACTGCTGCGCGGGTCGCCCGGCGAGCCGGCGCAGGCCACCCGCGCCCTCGAGCAGCTCGAGGATCAGATTCGGCGGGCAGCGGCGACCGCTCGGCAGCTCGTGCTCTTCTCGCACCGCGAGGTGGCGAGGCGGGAGCTCGTCGACCTCAACGAGCTTGTCGCGGCCGCGGTTCGCCTCGTGCGCCGCGTCCTGCGCAACGACATCGGCCTCGATGTCGACCTCGCGACCAGGCCGCTCGGGGTCGAAGGAGATCGCGGGCAGCTCGAGCAGGTGCTCATGAACCTGGTGGTCAACGCCGGCGAGGCGATGCTGCACGGCGGCCTGCTGACGGTGCGGACCGGGGCGCAAGGCGAGCGCGAGGCCTGGCTGGAGGTGGAGGACACCGGCATCGGCATGAGCGAGGAGGTGCGATCGCGCCTGTTCGAGCCGTTCTTCACCACCAAGGGGCCGGAGCGTGGCACCGGCCTCGGCTTGGCGGTCACCCACGGGATCGTGACCAGTCACGGTGGCCGCATCGAGGTGGCGAGCGTGCCCGGCGAGGGCAGCACCTTCCGGGTCGCGCTTCCCTGCGTCCCAGTCACGCCGGCTGCCACTCCGGCGCCCGCCACCGTGGCGCCAGCAGCGCCGGCGCCCGTCACCCGGGGAAGCGGCGAGCGGGTGCTGGTGGTCGAGGACGAGGCGGACGCGCGCGAGGGCCTGCTCGCGGTGCTCGAGCTGCTGGGCTATCGGGGAGTGGCGGTGGGGAGCGGAGAAGCGGCGCTGGCGCTGCCGGCCGGCGCGCCCTTCGACGCGCTCCTCTCGGACCTGCGCCTCCCGGGCATCCAGGGCGGCGAGGTGGCGCGGCTGCTAGCCGGGCGCTGGCCGAGCCTGTGCATCATCTTGATGTCGGGCTACACCGAGGACGAGGCGACACGCGCCGCGGTCGCCGCCGGCGCCTTGCGTTTCCTGCAGAAGCCATTCGACATGGACTCCCTCGCCCGCACCCTGCGCGCCGCGCTGGACGAAGAACCGGGGTCCGGGGTCCGGGGTCCGGGGACCGAGAAGCCGGGGACCTCGGGATGAGGCAGCCGACACCACCCTCGCCCACCCGGGGTGGGCGGGGGCCGGACCCCGGACCCCGGTCCCCTGCCGTTAGGGCTGGCGCTCGACCTTACCGGTCATGGGCACGAAGCGGACCGGGATCACGTCCCGGTCGGAGTAGCCCTGCGGCGTGCGGGTGATCACCTTGAGCTGCTGATAGAACGAGCCCACCGGGATGACCAGCCGACCGCCCACGGCAAGCTGCTCGAGCAGCGGCTGGGGGATGCGCTCGGGCGCCGCGGTGACGATGATGCCCGCAAAGGGCGCCGCCTCGGGCCAGCCGCCATAGCCGTCGCCGGCCCGCACCTGGACCTTGGTGTAGCCCTGGGCCTGGAGCCGCTGGGCGGCGGTATGGGCGAGGTTGGGGCGGATCTCCACCGAGTACACCTCGCAGCCCATCTCGGCCAGGATCGCGGCCTGATAGCCGGAGCCAGTGCCGACCTCGAGAATGCGCTCGCCCGGCTCGAGCTCCAGCAGCTCGCTCATCAGGCCGACGATATAGGGCTGCGAGATGGTCTGTCCCTCGCCGATCGGGAGCGGGTGATCGTCGTAGGCATCGGCGCGCGCCTCCTCGGGCACGAAGAGGTGGCGCGGAACCCTGCGCATCGCCGCCAGCACCCGTTCGGCCCGCACGCCCCGCGCGGCGATCTGGGTCGTGACCATCTCTTCGCGGAGTCTGGCCCAGCGCGCTTCGTCGCCAGCCGAGCCCGCGCCGTCGCACCGCCACCCGAACCCCCCGGCCAGCGCTACCAGCATGATCACGTTCATCCTCCTCACGTGCCTCCCCCGGCGACAAACGCGTCCCGTCCCGCGACGATGGTGCGCAAGATCCGTGCCCGCAGGATTTCCTGCGGCGGTACCTGCTCGAGATCACGATCGACGACCGTGAGGTCGGCGGCGTGGGCGGGCGCGAGCGTGCCCCGCCAGGCCTCCTCGAAGGCCGCGTAGGCGGCGCCGGCGGTGAAGCCGGCGAGAGCCTCGCTGGCGGTCAGCGACTCGGCAGAGTTCCAGCCACCCGGCGGTGTCCCTTGCGGGGTACGGCGTGTCACCGCCGCCCACAGCCCGAGGCGCGGATCGGGGTCTTCGACGGGCACATCCGATCCCAGGCACAGGTGCGTGCCGGCCGCCAGCAGCGAGCGCCAGCGGTAGGCCCAGGCAATGCGCTGTGGGCCGAGGCGCTGCGGCGCCCAGGGCATGTCCGAGGTGCAGTGGGTGGGTTGCACTGCGGCGATCACACCGCCAGGCGCGAAACGGGGCACATCCTCGGGTCGTACGACCTGGGCATGCTCGATCCTCGGCCGCAGCCCCTTGCCGTCTGGCCCGAGCTCGCGTTCGAAAAGGTCGAGCATACTTCGCACCGCGGCATCGCCAATGGCGTGGACGCAGGGCTGGAAGCCCACCGCCGCCAGCTTGCGCACCACCCGCGCCAGCCGTTCCTCACTCGCAAGCTGAAGGCCGCGGCTGCCAGGCTCGTCGGTGTAGGGATCGGACAGCCAGGCGCCGCGCGAGCCCAGCGCCCCGTCGGCGTAGAGCTTGACGGCGCGAACCGCCAGCATGCCATCGCGGGAGATCGTGGGACCGTTGGCGAGCTCGGCGTCGAGCAACGGGTCGTCGCTGCCGTCAAGCATCACGTAGACGCGCACCGGCAGGCGCCCCGCATCGTGCAGGCGGCGCATCACTGCCAGCTCGCGGGTGGTGGTACCGGCGTCATGGATCTCGGTCAGTCCGAGCTCGGCCAGCCGGGTGCCGGCGCGCAGCAGGCGGCGCTCGATCACGGCGTCGGAGGGCGGCGGGAGGATGCGCTCGACGAGCTGGGCCGCGGCGTCGATGAGGACCCCGGTGGGGGCGCCATGCTGATCGCGCAGGATCCGTCCACCCGCGGGGTCGGGCGTGGCGGCGTCGATCCCAGCCGCCGCGAGCGCCGCGGCATTGACGAGCACGGCATGGCCGTCCACGCGACGCAGCAGCGCCGGGTGGTCGGGGAGCGCGGCGGAAAGCGCCTGATGGTGCGGGAACTCCTTCTCCGGCCAGTCGTTCTGGTCCCAGCCGCGGCCCTGGATCCACTCGCCTGCAGGCGTGACCGCCGCGCGCACGCGCACCGATTCGACCACGGCCGCGTACGAGGCGGTCCCCGGGACATCAACCTCGGCGAGCAGATCGCCAAGCCCCGCCACGTGGCCATGCGA
>JAZDGE010000302.1:0-2318 GCA_043807175.1 Acidobacteriota bacterium | reverse complement strand
GTTGCCGGCGCGCACCGCGAAGTTCTGGCCCCGGTCCTCGGGATAGATTTGCGCCATGCAGGAGTGGTAGAGATCAGGAATTGAGGTGACGAAAGGCGGGAGCAGGCGCGAGTAGTGGCAGGGGACGATCGGCTGCGCGTGGGCGCCCCGGAAGAGGTGGCGCGCTACCACCCAGGACTCCTCGAATGCGGGGTTGAGCCGCTTTAGGAAGGGGAGGAAGGCCGCCCAGACCTCGTCCCCGCGCATGCTCCAGAGGGGGTCGGAGCCGAGCAGGTACCGCGAGAGGTAGACGATGCGCCGCCCGCCGTATCGTTCCGGCGGGAGGTAGTTGGTGTGCTCGATCACCCCGCCGAAGGGCCAGGTCGCGTCGGCGATGTTGAGCCAGTAGAAGGACGTGAGCGGGCGGTCAAGCTCGAGCACGCCGCACAGGGCGTGCGCCGACTCCAATCGCTGCAGCGCCTCGCGGTCGCGCTCGGGAAGACTCCCCGCGGCGACCTTCACGAGCTCCGGCGGCGCCGCAGTGAAGAGCGCCTGGTCGACGCGCGCCTTGCCCCGCCGGGTGACCACCTCGAGCCCGCCCGCTGCGGGCTTGATCCCGGTCACCGGGCTCGCCAGCTCGAGGGCGACCCCGCGCTCGCGCAGGCGCTCGACGAGGGTGTCGATCAGCCTGCCGAACGAGCCCCGCATGTAGCCCAGCCGCTCGCCGAGCCCGCTTGCCGTGCGAGTGCGGCTACGCTGGTACACCTTGTTCCACAGCCATGCCATCGAGATCTCGCCGGCGCGCACGCCGAATTTGCTGGCCAGGAGCGGCCCCCAGACGGCGTCGAAGACACGCGGCCCGGCGTGGCGGAGGATCCAGTCGCGAGCGGTGACCGCTTCGAGATCCTCATGGGTGTGGTGGTGGCGCAGGTAGAGCACCGACAGGGCGAAACGCACCTTGTCCGGCCACGGCAGCGGCGCGAAGCGCAGCAGCGAGGCCGGCGTGCCGAAGTCCCACAGGCGTCCCTGCGAGAGGATTCCCATTCGCGACGGCAGCCACTCGATCTCGCTCTCCAGCCCCAGCTCCGCGGCCAGTGCGAGGTAGTCGGTGTCGGTGGCGAAGAGGTGGTGATAGAAGCACTCCAGCCGCTCGCCGCCAGCCTCGAAGGTAGCGACGAGGCCGCCGGCCGCCGCGTAGCACTCGAAGATCGTCACCCGCCACCCCACCTGGCTCAGGCGGTACGCCGCTACCAGGCCCGTCAGCCCCGCCCCAATCACCGCAATCTCAGGCACCGCGGTCACTCCGACGACCAAATACCTGCGCGGACTTAGCGCCTGCGCTCGCACTCACCGCGAGGGCAACACGGGGTCCGGGGTCCGGGGTCCGGGGTCCGGGATGCGGCCCCCACCCGCCCCGAAAGGCAGGGGACCGGGGTTCGGGGTCCGGCCCCCACCCACTCCGGCAAGGCCTGGAACCGGGGACCAGGGACAGGGGACAAGAACCAACTGCGTGCCGCCCTTCCGGGTTCATTCCTGGTGCCTCTTTCGTCGTCCGCCTTTCGCCGAGAGACTCGCGGTCATACCGAGCAGCCTTGAGCCTTTTCCAGACCCCGGACCCCGGACCCCGGGCCCCGGACCCCTGGGTGGGTGGGCGGTCGGCCTAATTGACATCGAAGAAGTCCGGCAGTTGGTAACGGTCGCCGGCGGGCGGCTCGGCCGGCGGCTCGGCTTCCTGGATCAGCCATTTTTGATATGTTGTCTCAGGAAGCTCGGAGAGAAAACGTGACGGCTCGGTGATCACGTCCACCCGGTAACGGTCGCGGGACACCATCGGGTAGCACAGATAGAGCTGGTCCTTGGTGCGGGTGCAGGCGACATAGAACAGCCTCCGCTCCTCCTCGACGTCCTCGGCGCGGGCCGAGGGGAGGCGTCCTTCGGCCAGCCAGATGATGAAGACGGCGCGCCACTCCAGCCCCTTCGCCTGGTGAACCGTCGAGAGCGTCAGCCGCTCGTGCTCACCGGTGTCGGCCGCGACGTCCTCGCCGGAGAGCTCGTTCATCAGGGTGACCTCGTCGAGAAGGTCGGCCAGCTCCTCGTAGCCATCGGCAAAGAGGGCAAGCTGCTCGAGGTCGTCGAGGCGGCTGCGAGCGTTGTCGAGCTGCGCCTTGACGTAGTCGCGGTAGCCACTCGCCAATACCTCGCGCACCATCTCGCCGGGCCGCGCCCGCTGGGCGGCGAGCCGCTCGATCAGCGCCGCCAGCTCGCCCAGCGAGTGCGCGGCGGCACCCGGGAGGCCCAGCTCCTTCGCCGGCAGCCGGCCAAGCGCGGCCAGCGGCTCG
>JAZDGE010000301.1:0-6627 GCA_043807175.1 Acidobacteriota bacterium | reverse complement strand
CATCCCTCACTGGACAGCGCCGTGTGGTCGATGCGGCCGACAAGGTGGACCGACCAACTCGCCCCCCAACCCTGGCGGAGGAGGTACGAACCTCGGAAGGAGGACCGGATGTCACCTAACCCAGTCGATGACCGCGGGGTTCGCCCGCGGTAAGCTGCGGCGCCGATTGACGTTGCGCTGGTTGCAAAGGCAGGCGCTGACCAAAGCTGCGTCTGCCAACCTGCACGGCGAGAGGCGCCGGCAGCTTCACCGCGCTGTTGGACGGCCGGCCGTTGATCGGTGGGACCAGGAGGCTCCTCATGCTACTCACCCCAGCCGTGCCAGGCGTCACGGAGTGGGCCTACAGAGAATTCGGTGATCTGAGGCTTGGCTGTCAGCCAGTGCTCTACCGCTTGCCTCCCAGGCTCGGCCGCCGACTTACGGTCCTCGGCGGAAACAACGAAAAAGCTGGCGGGGTTACCTCCGCCGCCGGCAGCCATCAAGCCGTTCGCCTCGATCGCCTCTTCCACGAACTCGAAGAGCAGATCGAGCTGCTGCTCAGATGAGAGTTCCTGCACCAAACGGTAGGTGACTTCGAATCCGAACTCCTGGAACTCGCGGAGCCGCATTTTCTTTCGAAGTCTTCTCTTCACTTCGAATCTCCAAACGGACGTCCAACGCATTGTCGGTTGCCGAAAAGGAAACTGGGAACGCTGCGGGAGGGGCAGCGTATTTCTTGGCCGGCGCGGGTGGGAGCGGGCCGGAAGGCTCTGAACGGGAAAGCCGTCGACCTTCCTGGGACGCTTGTCACTGGTCGCCAAAGACTGCGTGGCGTGCAGCCTAAGACGGCCTGAGAAACGCTGCACAGCTCCTCGCGGGCGCCGTGGTCAGAGCCGGTCAAGGGGACTCCGGACACCATGCCCGCCGGACTGATTCAAAACGTGGGTGTAAATCATCGTGGTGCTCACGTCGGAGTGCCCGAGCAGCTCCTGAATGGTCCGGATGTCGTAGCCGTCGTCCAGGAGATGGGTCGCAAAGGAGTGGCGCAGGGTGTGGCAACTGGCCGGCTTGGCGATGCCGGACCGGCTGACGGCGAGCTTGACGGCCCGCTGAACGACGGTCTCGTGCAGGTGGTGCCGGAATGCCTGCGCGGTCCGCGCGTCACGACCGCGGGTGGTGGCCGGGAACAGGTAACACCACGCCCATTCGAACGGCGCCCGGGGGTACTTCCGAGCCAGGGCCCCTGGCAAGGTCACGCCGACGCCAGCCGCCGTGTCGGACACGAACACCTGCCTCGCCTTCTCCATCTGCATCGCGAGGGTCTCCTTCAGCGCGAGTGGCAGCATCGTGCGCCGATCCTTCTGGCCCTTGCCATCACGGACGAGGATCTGGTTCAGCGCGAGGTCGACGTCCTGCACCCTCAGGCGCAGGCACTCGAGCAGGCGTACGCCGGTGCCGTAGAGCAGCGTGGCCACGAGCCTCGGAGTGCCTTCAAGGCGGCTCAAGATCTGCCTGGCCTCGTCACGCGTCAGGACGACCGGCAGGCGCTTTGGCGCCTTCGCGCGCACGACGTCGCCATGCCCATCGAGCGGCTACGCGAGGACATCGCGGTAGAGAAACAGCAGCGCCGAGAGCGCCTGGTTCTGGGTGGAAGCGGCGACCTTGCCGCGGACGGCGAGATCCGAAAGAAACGCTGTCACCTCGGCCCCGCCCATCTCTTGCGGGTGGCGCTTGCCGTTGGAAATGATGAAGCGCCTAATCCAGCCGACGTATGCCTCTTCGGTACGAGCGCTGTAGTGGAGCGTGCGCAGCCGCTCGCGCACGCGATCAAGCAGCCTTGGCCGGTTGCCCACGACCTGAGCTGGGCCGTAGCTTCCTTTCTCCACGGTGCGCATGGCTTTCTCCTCGTGCCCTGCGGCAGCGTGGACGGACAGCCGATTCTCACCCGCCCTCGCCGAGCTGTCAAGGCGCCGTGATGAGCGAGCGGCGCGATCACTCTCGGCCACCCTGGCGATGGCCGCGACGCAGTGACGACTGAAGGCCAGCCAACACGAGGTCCCTGAGGACGGCCGGGGTGAATGGAAGGCCGGCGGCGGCGCCGTTCCGCCTGTTGCGTGACGTTCTTTCGGACGAACCGTGGTGGCGGTGAAGAATCGTCTCGGACCCCTTCGCCGGGGCAACCAAGACCCATGATCCGGCGAGGGCTGTTGACAGGCCCGTCACTCGGTGCTAAAAGGCGCGCAGGACACCGGAGCCGTGGTGGAAGGAGGAAGAAAGAGATGAAGCGCAATGTTGTGCTGCTCCTTGCTGTGGCCGTGGTACTGGCGATCGTGGCTGGGTCCGCCATTGCAGCGCCGAGAGGTGAGCGTGGCGTGGCCCTCAACGCCACCCTCAATGCTGCTCGGGACTACTTCGAGCCGACCGAGCCGATCGCGCTCGAGTTCCGAATCGAGAACCGAGGCCCGGCGAGCGTTTTCGTGCTGCGTTGGCAGTTGCCGAGCGATGAGATCGAGGCTGATCTGCTCGCGGTGACGCGCGACGGCCAGCCGGTCGCTTACCTCGGGCCGCTGGTCAAGCGTGCCGAGCCGACCCTTGAGGACTATGTGGAGATCAAGGCGGGCGACACGCTGGCGATCGCCTTTGACCCCAGCGCGGTCTACGACCTCGCCGAGGAGGGGCAGTACTCGATTCAGTACCGCGCCGTCCTTTCCGATGTTCTCGTGGCGCCACCCGAGGAGACCCCCGGCGAACCCGATGAGGGCCTGCGGGTGCGGGCGACTGGCCGTGTGGCCGCCGAGACCGCGCGGGTGGAGTCGAACACCATGGGTTTCTGGTTCAAGGGCGTCGGCCGCATTCGCGAGCCCGAGATGGGGCTGGAGACGATCGGCGGCTACACCAAGTGCACCACCACTCAGCAGGTGACCCTGCAGACCGCCCACAGCAACGCCACCTCAATCTCGAACAAGGCGATCGGGCACCTCGCCGCCAACCCGAACGGCAGCTCGCTCTACACCTACTGGTTCGGGACCTACACCAGCCAGCGATTCACCCTGGTGAAGGGCCACTACAACACGATCTGGGACGCCTTCGCCAACAAGTCGGTCACCTACGACTGCGGCTGCAAGAAGCGCTACTACGCCTATGTCTACCCGAGCCAGCCGTACAAGATCTACCTGTGCAAGGTGTTCTGGACGGCGCCGGCGCTCGGCCGCGACTCCCAGGCGGGCACGCTGGTGCACGAGATGAGCCACTTCTACGTGACCGCGTCGACCGATGACTACGTCTACGGCGCCACCGGCGCCCACAACCTCGCTCTCACCAACCCCGACCAGGCGGTCGACAACGCCGACAACCACGAGTACTTCGCCGAGGACCAGCCGTAGCCCGAGGCGAATCACGGAGCCGTTGGCGCGGGCGGGAGCGTGACTCCCGCCCGCTTTTTGTTCCAGTCGGCGCGATGCCCTTTGGTTACGATGACGGGACCGGCGGCCGCCGGCGCTTTCCGCGCGGGCGCCCGGACCGAAGGAGGGGATGCGGTGACATCCGACCAGCCCAACACCGTGGGTCGCCGAACGTTCTTCACCTACCTGGCCTCACTCGGGATCGCAGCCGCAGCCGCCGACACGCTGTGGGCCGAGGCCGAGAAGCAGGGCGCGGTGACCCCAGGGGCGCTGGCGCAGGCCGAGAAGATCGCCGGGATCGAGCTCACCGACGCCCAGCGCGAGATGATGCTCGACGGCGTCGAGGAGCTCGCCCGCAAGTACGCGGCGATTCGCGCCGTGCCGCTCGACAACGCCGTTGCGCCCGCACTGCACTTCGATCCTGTGCTGCCGGGAACGAGCTTCGGCCGAGAGCGGCGGCCACCCGTAATGAGCCCACAACCCCGGCTGGCCCGTCCAGCAAACCTCGAGGAGCTGGCCTTCGCTCCCGTCACCGTGCTCGCGGAGCTTGTGCGGTCCCGTCAGGTGCGCTCGCTCGAGCTGACCGAGCTCTCCCTCGCGCGGCTCAAGCAGTTGAACCCCAGTCTCAACTGCGTCGTCACGCTCACCGAGGAGCGCGCGCTCGCCCAGGCCGAGCGCTCCGATCGCGAGATCGCGGCCGGCGGCCACCGCGGTCCGCTCCACGGCATCCCCTGGGGCGCCAAGGATCTCCTCGCCGTCAAGGGCTATCCCACCACATGGGGCGCGTCGCCCTACCAGCACCAGGTGATCGACGAGGACGCCACCGTGGTGCAGCGGCTCGACGAGGCGGGCGCGGTGCTGGTGGCCAAGCTCACCCTCGGCTCGCTCGCCAACGGCGACATCTGGTTCGGCGGCCAGACCTGCAGCCCCTGGAACCTGAACGAGGGCTCGAGCGGCTCCTCGGCGGGACCGGCGGCGGCGGTCGTTGCCGGTCTGGTGGGATTCGCCATCGGCACCGAGACGCGCGGCTCGATTCTCTCGCCCTGCACGCGCTGCGGCGCCACCGGCCTGCGGCCGACCTTCGGGCGCGTGAGCCGGGCCGGGGCGATGGCGCTGGCCTGGAGCATGGACAAGGTCGGCCCGATCTGCCGCAGCGTCGAGGACTGCGCACTCGTGCTCGCCGCGATCGCCGGGCCTGACGGCCGCGACGAGACCGTGGTGGATTTGCCTTTCAATTGGGATGCCAGGCGCGACGTCCGCACGCTGCGCGTCGGCTATCTGAAGTCGATATTCGAGCGCCAGCCCAGCAACACCGACGACCCCGAGTGGTATGGCCTCGATCTCGCAGCCGTCGAGGCCCTACGTTCGCTCGGAGTCGAGCTCGTGCCGATCGAGCTCCCCGACCTCCCGATCGACGCCCTCTCGTTCATTCTCAATGTCGAGGCGGCGGCGGCCTTCGACGAGCTGACCCGCAGCGGGCGGGACCGCCTGCTCGTGCGTCAGGGGAAGAACGACTGGCCCAACCGATTCCGGGTCGCGCGCATGGTGCCCGCGGTCGAGTACCTCCAGGCCAACCGCGTGCGCCGCCTGGCGATGGCCGAGATGCGGCGAATCCTGGCCGGCCTCGACGTGTATGTCTCGCCCACCTACGGCGGGACCAATCTGCCGCTCACCAATCTCACCGGCCACCCTGCAGTCGTCCTGCCCGACGGCTTTCGTGACAATGGCACGCCCGTGAGCATCACGTTCATGGGCAATCTCTTCGCGGAAGCCGAAGCGCTGCTGCTTGCGAAGGCGTATCAAGACGCCACCGGCTTCCATCTCCGCCGCCCGCCGCTGTTTACCTAGGACTCGGGGGGCCGGTCGCCCCCCAACCTACCTCCGCGACCTCGCCCCCCGAACCCCCGTCGCGGCGCCGGCAAAGCCGGACGCCGCTCCCCTCTCGCCTCCTTCACCTCCGCGGGAATTTGGCACAAACGGAACGTGTGTGTCCCTCTACGGGCGACCAGTCGCGGCGGCCGCCCTTCAAGCCGGATTTGCTACCCTCTCGGCGGCTGGGGACAGGAGGCTCGCGATGTCGCTTGACAGGCTCAACGCTGCTTTGCTGGAGGAGATCAAGGCGCTCGAGCAGGAGGGGCGGGCGAAAGCGCCGGAGCGGGTGATCGTCGCATACCTGCCGGGCGAAGGGAAGCGCGGGCCGCGCTACCTACTTGCCGGCTCGAAGCGCGAGTTCATCCGCATGAACTCCAACTCCTACCTCTCGCTCTCCCACCACCCCAGGCTCATCGCCGCGGCTGACGAGGCGGCGCACGCCTTCGGCGTCGGACCCGGCGCCGTGCGCTTCATCGACGGCACGTTCATCCACCATGCCGAGCTCGAGCAGCGGGTCGCCGCCTTCGTCGCCAGGCCCGCGGCCAAGATCTTCAACTCCGCCTACACCGCCAACCTCGGCCAGGCGCTCGCGATCGGCAACCCCCGCACCTTCTGGATCGGCGACGAGCTGAACCACAACTCGATCATTCGCGCGATGCGCATCTCCGGGGTCCCCAAGGAGAACCGCACCATCTACCCACACAACGACATGGACGGGCTCTCCCGGTGTCTGGCCGATGTCCCTGCGGGCACCGAGCGGGTGGTGGTCATCTTCGACGGCATCTTCTCGATGCGCGGTGACTGCGCGCCACTCGACGAGATCAACCGCCGCTGTGAGCTCCATCGCGACCGCTTTCCCGGCGGCCTTGTGACGGTGATCGACGACAGCCACGGAATCGGCGCCTTCGGTGCGACGGGACGCGGCACCGAGGAGCATGCCGGGGCCCGGGCGGACATCCTGATCGGCACCTTCGGCAAGGCATTCGGGGTCAACGGCGGCTTCGTCGCCTCGAGCACCGAGGTGATCGAGGCAATTCGCCAGAAGTCCGACACCTATATCTACACCAACCCTCTCTCGGTGGCCGACTGTGCCGCCGCGCACGCCGCCCTCGACCTAGTGGACGGCCCCGAGGGCCGCGAGCGCCTCGCACACCTCCACGCCCGTATCCGCCAGTTCCGGGCCGGCCTCGACCGCCTCGGCAAGGAGTCGATCCCCGGACCCCATCCGGTGGTGCCGCTCCTGGTACGCGACACAGCCCGGGCGCGGGCGCTGGTGCGCCACTTCTTCGACCATGGCGTGCTGGTCGTCGGCCTTACCTTCCCGGTGGTGCCGCGCGGGAGCGAGACGATCCGCTTCCAGATCAACGCCGCCCAC
>JAZDGE010000300.1:0-2949 GCA_043807175.1 Acidobacteriota bacterium | reverse complement strand
GGGGTTGGGGGTCAGGGAAAGGCGGCGCCGCGGTTGCTGCGTGGCACAGGTCTGAACTCCGCGGGCGGCCTTGCGGGATTGCCGTCGCGCTGCGAGCAGGCCGCCGTCACGATGCTCGACCCCCAGGGGATCGTCCTGCGGATTTCTAGGCATGTCTCCCCAACCCCCAACCCCCAATCCCCAACCCCTATCCCCATCCCGGCCGTTGTTTGTGCAATTTCCGAGACGTCCTGCTAGCCCGCCGAGACGGTTCCTGCCACTGCGGTCGCGCCCAGAAGTGTCTCGACCTTCTCGCGCAAGGGCCAGAGCAGGACGAGGCCGACCGCCGCAACGCCATTCAAGATCCAGAACCAGTCGCCCCGGCCAGTGAGGAAGAAGACCACCAGGCCGAGCACACCGAGGACCTCGAGCCGGGCGCAGGCCACCACATGAGCCGTGGTATGAGCGGCAAGCAGCGGCTCCACCTGCTGGCCTTCGGCGTAGGCGCGCCGTGGCCCGGCAAGCATCGCCCGGTACACCGGCATCAGCGTCGCCAGGTTTACAAGAGCCAGCACCACGACCGCCCACATCAGCAGGTCGCCCCGCGCAAGCGGCGGCGTCTCCGGCGGCGGAGTGATGAACACCACCACGCCATAAATCAGCGTGGACAGCAGGAAAGCTCCACAGAGCAGGCGAAGACGCGAGGTGTGCTGCTCGACGATCCCGTTCATGTCCCCTCCCAAGCCAGCAATGTCGCGACGATGCTAGGGGTTGTCGGTCCAGACGTCAACAACAGCGAAACCCGGCGAGGCCGGGTTTCGGCTTGGCGGAACGACCGCCCGGACCTCACCAGTTGTTCTCGCGGCTGCAAGGTCCGTCGAACGCCCGCGGCCACTGTGGCAGAAAAAATGTCGGCCTTCGCCGGCGGTTTGTCAAGAGGCCTGGATCGCTTCGGCGACCGCCACCGCGGCGGCGAGCGCCTCGGTGCCAGCAACTCCGTCGACAAACGGTCCAGCCAACCCGCGGCACGCGCGCTGGAAGGCGAAGTGCTCGGCAGCCAGCGGCTCGGCGCGCTCGACCGCGATCTCGATCGGTTCGATCTGGGGCTCGCCACCGCCCCGCTCGAGGCGGTAGGCGCTGACGGCCTGGGCACCATAGTCGATCGAGTAGTAGCTGTCAGGCGCGAACAGGCGCAGCTTGCGCACGCGCTCACTCGAGACCCGGCTCGAGGTGAGGGTCGCGACGCACCCATTGGCGAACGCCAGCCGCACATTGGCGAGGTCGATACGAGACGACAGCACCGGCACGCCCACCGCCCGCACCTCTCTCACCGCGACACCGGCATTGAGCGCCTGGACGATCTGCAGATCGTGCACCATGAGATCGAGCACGACATCGATATCGAGCGAGCGGCGCGTGAACGGCGAGAGCCGCTGCGCCTCGAGGTAGCGGGGACGCGGCTCGCGTGCCAGCACCGCCTGGACCGCCGGGTTGTAGAACTCGACATGCCCGACGCCCAGCACGACCCTTTTCTTCCTCGCCAGCGCCACCATCTCGTTGGCCTCGGCGACGCTGGCGGCAATCGGTTTCTCGACCAGCACATGGCGGCCCGCGTTGAGGAAAGCCGACGCCACCTCGGCATGGCTCACCGTCGGCGAGGCGATGATCACCGCGTCGGCCAGCTCCACCGCCTGGGCCAGCGAGTCAAGTGGCGTGGCGCCATGCTCGACACACAGCGCGCGCAGGCGATCGCGGTCGGGGTCCCAGGCGCCGACGCAGCGCCAGCCCGCCAGGCTGGAAGCAAGACGAAGGTGGTGGCGTCCAAGGTGTCCGACGCCGGCCACGGCCACGCGCAGGGGTATGCTCTCGCTCATCGCCAGGGAGCTTACGCACGCCAGCGCCCGCCGGCAAGTGTGCGTACACTTCTAGCCATGATCGACTCCCACGCTCACCTTGCGCTGTTCTCGCCCGGGGAACGGGAGGAGCTGCTGGCCCGCGCCCGCGAGACCGGCGTGGGCGGCGTGCTCGTACCAGCCACCGGTCCCGACGACCTCGAGGTGGTCGCGGAAATGGCTCACGTCTGGCCCGCGGGCGTCTGGATCGCGCTCGGGTTTCACCCCCACGAGGCGCGCCATCTCGACGCCGCCGGCAAGCGGCGGCTCGAACGTCTGCTACGCGCTCCGGGCGCGGTTGCGATTGGCGAGATCGGCCTCGACTACCATTACGACCACTCTCCCCGCGACGAGCAGCGTCGCGCCTTCGCCTGGCAGCTCGGGCTGGCGCGGGAGCTCGGCCTTCCCGTCATCCTCCACCACCGCGAGGCCTGGGCTGACTTCCTCGCCGCCCTCGACGCCGCAGCCGGTATCCGGGGCGTCGCGCACTCGTTCACCGAGGGTGCCGGCGGCGTCGCGGAGATGGTTGCCCGCGGCCTGCTCGTCGGCATCTCGGGCATGGTCACCTTCCCGCGCGCCGAAAATATCCGCGAGGCCGCTGCCGCCACTCCGCGCGGCAGCCTCCTGGTGGAGACCGATAGCCCCTACCTGGCGCCCGCTCCTCACCGCGGGAAGCGCAACGAGCCCGCCTATGTCCGGCTCGTCGCCGAGGAGGTCGCGAAGGCTCGCGGCGTCGCGCCAGACGAGCTCGAGCACGAGACCGATGCTGCATTTGCCGAGCTGTTCCACCGCCGCCTGGCGCCGGCGGAAGGGCCGCAGCGGTGACGGTAACCAGACGCCTCGGAAATGGCACAAACAACGGCGGGGATGTGGTTTAGGGGTTGGGGGTTGGGGAGAAACAGCTCAATACCGCAGCACGATCCTCGGGGGTTGAACACCGTGGCGGTGTCCTGCGTGCGGCGCGACGGTAATCCCGCAAAGCCGCTTGCGGCGCTCAGGCATGCGCCACGGAGCAAGGGCGGCGCCGCCGTGCCCTAAACCCCGACCCCTAACCCCCAGCCCCAATTGCGAGCGAAGC
>JAZDGE010000299.1:0-2053 GCA_043807175.1 Acidobacteriota bacterium | reverse complement strand
TGGTGCTCCGCCCGCGCACCGAGCAGATCTCCGTCTCCTTGCAGGTGAACGCGGCGGCGGCGCTGGTGGTGGACGCGGGGAACTGGGGCGGGATCGCGCGGGCCGAGGTCCTCTTTGCTCCGGCCATGGGCGGCGCGCCAGATACGGTGGCCGTGCTCGCCACTGCCGGGTTGTTATACCGCTTTGGTTGGTGACGATGCGCCGGCGTTGGACATGGGCCCTGATCGCCGTGGCGGCGTGCCGCACCCAGAGCGCGATCCCAGGCCCACAGATCGCCGCCGTGGAGCCCGACACCGGCGCCAACGACGCCGACGTGCCGATCATCGTCCGCGGCCACAACTTCTTTCTCGACGTCACGAGCGCGCCGGACGGCACGGGCCTGACGGTGAGCCGGCAAATCAGCGTGGCCCTCGGTGGCTACGCCCTGCCTGGCGCGACCCTCGTCGATAGCGAGACGGTGCAGGCGACGGTCCCCGCGGGGCTCCCGCCGGGCGCCTACGCTCTGCGTGTCGTCACCCCGGCCGGGGCCACGGCAGAGAGGGCCGGCGCCTTCCAGGTCATCGAGCCGCCGGTTGCGGTCCTCGCGGCAAAGCTGAGCGCCGCGCCGGCCACGGTGAGTCTCGGGCAGACCTTCGCCGTGGTCCTAGAGGTCACGGAGGAAAACGGCGTCGCGGTCCTCGGGGTCGCGCCCTCGGAGCCCCGCGGCTCGGGGAGCGGCCTGGTCGTTCGGCGCAGCGCCCCGGCGCCCGCCGACCTGCCGGCGTATTCATCGCGGGCCTTCGTGTGGCTGTACGAGGCGCTGCTGGCTGGCGAGGTCGTCCTGGCGACCGAGGCCTCGGGCTACTGTGCGACCACCGGCGCGGCGGTGGCGACGGCGGCGGTCGAGACCGCGGTCACGGCGCAGACCGCGCCGCAGCTCTCGGGCTCCCTGACCGTCGAGCCGGTCGCCGCCGAGGTGGGGGAGGTCGTGGTGCTGCAACTGGCGGTCGACAACAGCGGCCAAGCCATGGCCGCCGGGCTCACGCCCGGGCTGCCGGTTTCCGAGGGCGCGGCCGCACTTGGCCTCGACAGCGCTCCGCCGCCCTTCGACCTGGCCGGGGGCGCGAGCCACGGCTTCTTTTGGACCTATCGGGCCCAAGCGCCCGGGCAGGCGATCTTCACCGTCGCCGCCGCCGGCGTCGATGCCAACAGCGGCGAGCCGGTGGCGCTCGCGCCGGCGATATCGAGCCCCGTGGCGGTTCGGTTGCGGGAAGAAGCGGTGACGCTCGTCTCGGATCCCTTGGCCGACGCCAGCACCTTTGCCTTCGTCTTCACCTACGGCGGCTACCTCTATCTGGGCCCCCGCGCCGACGGCACCGGGGCCGTGCGTCTCGCGTTGCCCGTCACGGGCTCGGGCGCAGCAGAGGAGGTCAGCTTCGTCTTCACGCCCGACACCACCGGCAACCCCACGCGCAACCTCGCCGCGCCGCCCCTGGTGTCCATCGGCGGCACCGGCTGCGCCCCTGACACCAACGCTTGCGGCCCCGACAACGAGGACGGCCGCGGCCTGTTCGCCGCCGGGCAACTGGCCGGCAGCGAGTGGCTGGTGATCGGCGGCGGCCGCAGCCTCGGCGACTTGAACTACATCTATATGACCTCGGACCTCGGGCCGGCCGCGACGTTCTCTTACGTCGATCTGAGCGCCGTGCTCGGCGCCGCGACGCGCGGCATCTCGGCGCTGCACGTGCACCAGGAGCGGCTCTACCTGGGCTTTCCCGACACCGGCGGCAAGCGACCGTACCTGGTGGCGGTCTTGGTCGCGCCCGTGGCGCCCGGCCTGGACGCGATCTCAGACGCGCAAGCGATGTCCTTGGCTGCCGATAAAATGCCCGGGGTCGGTCTGTCAGCCCCCGTGTCGCTCATCGACAGCATCGCCGACTTCAACGACCGGCTGTACCTCGCCAACAACGGCGGTTGGGTGCGGTCGACCACGAGCGCGCCGCAGCCCTTTACGACCGCGGCCGCGGATTGGCAGGACTGCACGCCGTCGGCGCCGGCCTATGGAGCCGCAGTG
>JAZDGE010000298.1:0-3184 GCA_043807175.1 Acidobacteriota bacterium | reverse complement strand
GAGCTGGCCTTCGCTGGTTCGCACCTCGAGCAGATAGCGGCCAGGCGCAAAGCCACCGCGGCCGGCCCGCGCCAGGTCCCAGATCCGGAAGCCGCGCGGGTGGGCCACGAGCTCGACCGTGCGCGAGGTCCGCATCGCCTTGCCCTCGTGGAGGAAGCGCAGCGAGAGCGCGGTCGGGAGGTGGCTCGGCGAGAACACCGTCGCGATCGCGTAGAGCTTGCCGCCGGCAAGCTCCGAGAGCGGAATGTCGCTCACGAACTCCTTCTCGGCTCGCAGCGTCCGCGGGTCGAACGTAGCCGCGAAGCGGACGCGCGAGAGCCGCAGCGGGACGGGTGGCACGAAGGGAAGGATGAGCCTGGCGCCGGCAACCGTGACGAAGAGCAGGAGTGCCAGCCGGAGCAGCGTCTGCCGGCTCTTGAGCTCCTTCAGCGGCAGCGCGAGCGGCACGGCGGCCAGTACCGCGAGCACGGCCGCAACGTAGGTGGCATGGTGGACCCTGACCCGGAGCACGACCGGGAGGAAGAACTGCAGTGCAGAGAAGCTCACCACCGCGAAGAAGCCGAGCGCGAATGCGCGGCTTTCGCGCAGCAGGCGATCGAAGAGGAGGTCGAAGCACGACAGCGCCGCGAGAGCCGCGAGGCCGAGCACGAAGGCGCAGTTCCAGGAGGGAAAGGTGGTGGAGTAGAAGTAGAACGGGAGCAAGAAGAAAAGCGTCTCCTGGTACATGATCCGGGTGAGGTAAGAGACGAAGCCGCGGGCGACACGAAGCGCCCTTGAGCTGCCCGCGAGCGCCAACCGGGAAAACAGCAGCGTCGTGGCCCAGGTGAGGGCGAGAAAGGTGATTACCCAGGGAATGAAGCCGTAGCGGTTGTGCGCCAGCACCAGCACCGCGACCCCGGTGAGCAGCGCCCAGATCGAATGCACGGTCCAGAAATAGCGGGCGTAGCGCTCATGGAGCGCGGCCATGCGGTCCGGAAGCACCGCCCAGCGCGCGAGCAACCGCTCGCGTGGCGAGAGAGTCACTGTGTCCACCGCGGGAATTGTAGTAGAGCTTGCACGCTTGGAGACGGCATGGTGAGGGGTGCAGGCTTGCGGGCGGCGATCGGCTAGACTTCCCGGCATGGTGGCCCAGGGACCACTTGGCGTCCCGAGCTGGATCGAGGTTTCACGCGCGGCGCTGACGCATAACATCGGGCTGTTTCGCCGGCTGCTCGGGCCGAAAACGGCGTTGCTGGCGGTCGTCAAGGCGAACGCCTACGGGCATGGCCTGGCGCCGGTGGTGCGTGTGTGTCGCGACGAGCGCGTGGAGTGGTTCGGCGTGCACGGTGCCGACGAGATCATCGCCCTGCGCCAACTGGGGGTGACGGGCGAGATTCTCGCGATGGGCTTTCTCACCGCGGCGCAGATCGCACATGCCGTCGACCCTGGGGTGCATGTCCTGCTCTCTTCGCGGCAGGTGCTCGAAGCGCTGGCGGCGCACAGCCGACGTCTCGGCCAGCCGCTGCCGGTGCACATCAAGGTGGACACCGGCACCCATCGGCAGGGCGTGCCGCCGGAGGAGGCCGTCGAGCTCGCGCGGTGGGCGCAAAATGCCGGCCTCGAGGTGGCCGGGATCGCGACCCACTTCGCCAACATCGAGGACACCACGGATCACCAATACGCGCGGAGTCAATTGAGACAGTTTCGCGATTCGGTGGCTGCGGTCGAGGCCGCGGTCGGGCGGCTTCGCTGGGTCCACGCTGCCTGCTCAGCCGCGGCGCTTCTCTTTCGCGAGGCCGACTTTTCGCTGGCGCGTGTCGGCATCTCGCTCTATGGCCACTGGCCGTCCAAGGAGACCTATCTCTCGTGGCTGCTCGCCCACGGGCGAGACGGCGTCAAGCTGGCGCCGGCGCTGTCCTGGCGCGTGCTCGTGGGGCAGGTCAAGGAGGTGCCCGCGGGCGCACCGGTTGGCTACGGGCTCACCTACCGCCCGACGCGCCTGAGCCAGATCGCCGTCCTTCCCGTCGGCTACTCGGACGGGTTTCCGCGCGCGCTGTCCAATCGCGCCCGGGTCCTGATCCATGGCCAGCCGGCGCCGGTGGTTGGCCGGGTGGCGATGAACATCACCCTCGCCGACGTCACGGACATTCCCGGCGTGGTCGAGGGGGACGTCGCCACCCTCCTCGGCGGCGACGGCGAGGCCCGCGCCAGCGCCGAGGAGCTTGCCGAGCTTGCCGGCACGATCAACTACGAGATCCTCGCTCGGCTCTCGCCGTCGCTGCCGCGGATGTTGACGTGATCACGATTCAGCTCACATGTGGCGACCGGCGGGCGCCGTACTACCTGGGCCCGGGGGTGAGCGAGCGCATTGCCGAGCTGTGCGCCGCCGAGCTGGCGTGCGGGCGACCTTTCGTTGTCACCGACGCCAACGTCGGCCCGCTGCACGGCCAGGCGATCGCCGATCAGTTGGGTGCGTCCTGCCTCGAGCTCCCGGCGGGCGAGGAGCACAAGCGGTGGACGTCCGTGGAGGCCATCGCGCGCTGGCTCCTCGCTGGCGGCGTCGAGCGGCGCGATCTGGTGATCGCGGTGGGGGGCGGGGTCCTCACTGACCTGGCCGGCTTCGCCGCCTCGGTCACGCTGCGCGGGCTCGCCTGGGCCGCCGTTCCGACCACCCTGCTGGGCATGGTCGATGCCGCGATCGGAGGCAAGACCGGAATCGACCTCGATCTCGGCAAGAACCTGCTCGGCACCTTCTGGCACCCCGTCGCAGTGATCGCAGATCCGCTGCTCCTCGCCACCCTCGACCCGCGCCAACTGCGCGCCGGGCTGGCGGAGGTGGTCAAGGCGGCGATGGTCTCGCCGCCCGGCATGGAGGATCTGCTCGACACCAGCGTCGCGGCGCTCCTGCGCGGCGAGGCGCCGGCTGCGACCGAGCTGATCGGCGCGGCGGTGCGGGTCAAGGCGGAGATCGTCGGCCTCGACGAGCGTGAGCATGGGCCGAGGGCAGCGCTCAACCTGGGCCACACCCTGGGCCACGCCCTTGAGGCGGCCACCGAATACCGGCGCTTCCTGCACGGCGAGGCGGTCGCATGGGGCCTGCTGGCCGCACTGCGCCTGGCTCGCGACCGCGGCCTGCTGGGGACGGCGAGCGCGCAGGGCTGGGCCAGCCGGGTGGGCTGGCTGGCGCCGCTGCCGGCGCTTTCGG
>JAZDGE010000297.1:0-4726 GCA_043807175.1 Acidobacteriota bacterium | reverse complement strand
CGCCGTCGCGCTGGCCGGCGCCAACCAGGGCGCGGTGGCGCTGCTGCCCGGCGCGGTGGTGCGCTGTGAAGGCTCCCGAATCGTCTTCGCCGGCGAGCGGGCCGAGCATGACCGGTGCTATCCCGCCCCCGCCGAGATCCTCGACGCCGCCGGTGGCACGGTGATCCCCGGCTTCGTCGACCCGCACACCCACCTTCCCTTCGCCGGCTACCGTGAGAACGAGTTCGATCGCAGGCTTAGAGGTGAGACGTATTCTCAGATAACCGCCGCCGGCGGCGGCATCGTGGCGACGGTTGCCGCGACCCGGCGCGCGAGCTTCGAGGAGCTGCTGGAGCTCACCCTTGCACGTCTTGACCGCCAGGCGCTCGCCGGCACAACAACGACCGAGGCGAAGTCCGGCTATGGCCTCGACCGCGACACCGAGCTCAAGCAACTGCGGGTGCTCCGCGAGGCGGCGCGGCGCCACCCGGTTGAGATCGTGCCCACCGCGATGCCCGGCCACGAGGTGCCACCCGAGTGGCGCCATGATCCGGATGGCTATGTCGAGCTCGTGCGCCGCGAGATCTACCCGGCGATCGCCGCCGAGGGGCTTGCCGAGGGCGTCGACGTGTTTTGTGAAAAGGGCGTCTTTACGCCGGCCCAGACGCGTGTCCTCCTCGCCGACGCGCCTCGCCTTGGCTGGCGGATTCACCTCCACGCCGATGAGCTCTCGGACCTTGGCGGTGCGGCGCTGGCGGCCGAAATCGGCGCCGCCACGGCCTCCCATCTGCTGCACGTCTGCGATGCCGGGATTGCCGCCCTTGCCGCGCGCCGGGTGATCGCGGTGCTCCTGCCGGGCGTGTCGTTCTTCCTCCGCGATCGCTTTGCCCCTGCCCGCCGGCTGATTGCCGCAAACGTTCCCGTCGCCCTCGCCACCGACTGCAACCCGGGTTCCTCGCACACCGAGTCGATGGCGGCGATCCTGGCCCTCGCGTGCCTCGGCGCCGGCCTGTCCAGCGACGAGGCGCTGGTCGCGGCCACGCTCAATGCGGCGGCCGCCCTCGGCAAGGCGGATCGGCTGGGCAGCATCGAGGCCGGCAAGCAGGCGGACCTGGTCGTGCTCGACGCGCCCCACCCCGCCCATCTCGTCTACCACTTCGGCGTCAACCTCGTCCGCCATGTGGTCAAGGCCGGCCGAGTCGTGGTTCGCGACGGCCGCCTCGCCCCGACCAGCATGGCGTCGTAGGCGCGAATTTCCCGACGCATCCTCGCGCGCCGCCCCGACGTGCTCCTTGGCTCAGAGGCGCAAGCCTGGTCTGCTCTCCCGACGTGGACCTGGACTTCGACCAGGACCATGTCCAGGCAAGGCAGGGAGCCTGGGTCAGCGCCGATGGATCGCAGGGCTCAGTCGCCCCACCTCGGTCTCCGACCCGCCATGCATGAAAAGCGCGCCTCGCCGCTAGCAACCCCCCGAGCGGGCGGGGAAACGGTCCCCTGTCCCCTGGGTGGGTGGGGGGCCCGGACCCCGGTCCCCGGTCCCCGGTCCCCTGTCTTTCTAGATTCGTTCCAGCTTGGCTAGTGACGGGATGAGCGTCTTGCGGCCGGCGCGCTCGAAGTAGACCACGAGGCGAGTCTGCGCGCCCTCGCCCTGCACCTGCAGGATCACGCCGGCGCCGAAGCTGGCGTGGCGCACCTTGAGGCCCGGCCGCCAGCCCTCCGGGTGGGACGAGCCTCGCGCCTCCGCACGCGCCGCTCGGACCTCGCTGCTCGCCGGCCTGCGCCACGGCCAGGCTCCCCTGTCCCCTGTCCCCTGTCCCCTGTCCCCCGCCCTCTCCTCTCCGCGCTCGGGTCGAACGAGCTCGGCCCTGAAGGGGTCGCGGCCGAAGCTGGCGGTGCGGTCCACCAACACCTCGCGGGGAACCTCGCGCAGGAAAGGCGAGAGGCGGCTCTGCATCGTCTGGCCATGGAGGCGGCGGCTGCGGGCCGCGGTGAGGAAGAGGCGCCGCCGCGCCCGTGTCATGCCGACATAAGCGAGCCGCCGCTCCTCCTCGAGATCGTCGCCTTCCACCGCGCCGTCTCTGCGCAGGGGCAGCAGCCCGTCCTCCATGCCGACGAGGAAGACGACGTCGAACTCCAGGCCCTTGGCCGCGTGGAGGGTCGACAGTTGGATGAGCTCGCCCTCGCGGCGCATGTCGGCGTCGGTGAGGAGCGCCACCTCGTCAAGGAAGGCCTCGAGGTCCTGCCCGCGCTCGTCAGCCTCCGCGGCGGCGGAGACGAGCTGCTCGAGGTTGGCGCGCCGCCCCTGCGCCTCCTCGTCCTGGCTGGCGTACATCGCGAGGAGACCGGACCGCTCGAGCAGCGCCTTGACGATCTCGTGCGGCGGCTCGGCAGCGGCGCGCTGCCGCAGCTCTGCGAGCAGCGCGAAGAAGGCGCCAAGGGCCAGTTGCGCCCGGTGGCTGAGCTCGGCGGGCAGACGGCGGGCCGCTTCGGGTAGGGGGACGGCCGAGCCTTGCGCCGCCTTCTCCAGGATGTCCATGGTGGCCTGCCCGATCCCGCGCGGCGGGACATGGATCGCTCGGCGAAAGGCGAGCGTGTCATCCGGCGCGACCAGCAGCCGCAGATAGGCAAGCGCATCCTTGACCTCGGCCCGTTCCCAGAACCGGGTGCCGCCGACGATCAGATAGGGCAGGGCGCGCCGCACCAGCTCGCCCTCGAAGGCGCGCGACTGCGCGTTGATGCGGAAAAGCACGGCGATCTCGCCGAGCGGCGTGGTCCCCCGGAGGGAGTCGATTTCCGCCGCGACGAAGCGGGCCTCGTCGCTGTCGTCCTGCGCCTGGTAGAGGGTCACCGGCGGGCCGCTGCCGGCCTCGGAGCTGAGCCGCTTGGGGCGGCGCCGCGAGTTGTGCCCGATGACGCCTGCTGCCGCCGCGAGGATCGGCTCCGCAGAGCGGTAGTTGCGGCCGAGCGTCACGACCCGGGCGCCTGGGTAGTTGTGGTCGAAGCGCAGGATGTTCTCGATCTCGGCCCCGCGCCAGCGGTAGATCGACTGGTCCTCGTCGCCGACCACGGTGAGGTTCGGCCGCTTCCCACCGAGCAGCTCGAGGAGCTGGGCCTGGGGCACATTGGTGTCCTGAAACTCGTCGACCAGGATCCAGCGGAAGCGGTCCGCCAGTCCGCGACGGATCGCCGTCTCGTTCTCCAGTAGCCTCACCGCGCCGAGCAGCAGGTCGTCGAAGTCGACCGCGCCCGCGGTAGCGAGGGCACTCTCGTAGTCGGCATAGACCTCCGAGAGCAGGCGCGCCTGGGGCCGCTCGAACCGCTCGCCGAGCTGGCTCGGGGTGAGGAATGCGTTCTTCGCCGCCGAGATTCGAGAGCGGGCCTGGCGCGGGCTGAGCTCGGCGGTGGAAATCGCGCGCTCCTTCAGGATCCCCTCGATCAACCGCCGCTGCTCGTCCTCATCCGCGATCGCGAAGCGCGGCGGCAGCCCCGCCTCGCGCGGGTGGTTGCGCAGCAGTTGCAGGCAAAAGCGGTGGAATGTGCCGACGAAGCCGCCGGCCAGTGGCCCGCCGAGCAGCCGCTCGACCCGTCCGACCATCTCGCGTGCGGCCCGGTTGGTGAAGGTGACCGCCAGCACCTCGTGCGAGCGCGCCCGGCCGCTCGCCAGCAGCCAGGAGATCCGGTAGGTGAGCACCCTGGTCTTGCCTGAGCCCGCGCCGGCAATTACCAGCAGCGGCCCCTCCCCGTGGGTGACCGCCTGCCGCTGATCCTCGTCGAGCTCGCGCAGGAGCGCGTCAACAGCGATCAATCCGCCTCCCTTTTGCCGCCGGTCCCCGCATTTGCAGGGTAATCGCGAATTGTACGCCCCTGGCGCGCGGCGCCATCGTCGAGCTGCCCTGGGCGGGCACGGGAACGGCGCCCGGTCCCCGCCTCACTCCACGGTGACGCTCTTGGCGAGGTTGCGGGGCTGGTCGACGTCGCAGCCGCGCCGCACCGCCACCTCGTAGGCGAGCAACTGGAGCGGGATCGCGGCGACGATGGGGAGCAGCGGCCACGGCAGGGCGGGCAGCGGGATGACGGCGCGCGCGAGCTCGCGCAGGTGGGCGTCGTGGGCGTCGCCGATCGCGTAGACGGGCGCCTTGCGGGCGCGCACCTCCTGCACATTCGAGATCACCTTCTCGGCAAGCTCGCCGGGCGGGCACAGCGCGATCACCGGGAACCCCTCGTCGAGCAGCGCGATTGGCCCGTGCTTCATCTCGCCGGCCGGGTACCCCTCGGCGTGCAGGTAGGAGATCTCCTTGAGCTTAAGAGCGCCCTCGAGCGCAAGCGGGTAGAGCGCGCCGCGGCCGAGGTAGAGGGCGTTCGAGGCATGCTGCAGCTCCTCGGCGACGGCGGCGATGGCGCTCGCCTGGTCGAGCGCACTCTGGAGGTCGTATGGCAGCGAGCGGGCGCGCTCGAGCAGCCCGTTGCCGGTACCGGCGCCGCGCGCCTCGCGGGTGGCGAGGGCAAGCGCCAGCAAGGCCACGAGCTGGGTGGTGAACGCCTTCGTCGAAGCGACGCCAATCTCTGGCCCGGCGTGGGTGAGGAGCGTGGCATCGGCCAGCCGCGTGGCCAGCGAGCCGCGTACGTTGCAGACCGCAGCGAGGCTGGCGCCGAGCTCCTTCGCGAGCCGCATCGCCGCGATCGTGTCCGCCGTCTCGCCGGACTGCGAGATGCCGATGACCAGCGTGCCGGGGCCGACCAGCGGCTC
>JAZDGE010000296.1:0-2050 GCA_043807175.1 Acidobacteriota bacterium | reverse complement strand
AGCGCCGCCGCCAGGCCAGCCGCGGCGCCGGCGCGGTTGTGCTTGCCAAGGAGGAACTTGCGCCTTCCCTCCTCGGCGACCGCAAAGGTCGGCAGATACGAGACCGGGTCGCGGCGCAGGAAGTCGAAGATCTGCGTGCCGCCGGGGTCGCGGCCGGTCGTGAACGTCGCCCACGAGACCGGGGTCTGCGCCGGCACGGTCGGTGTGAGCCGCGCGTAGCCGCCGCGCGCGGCAAGCTTCGCCAGGTTCGGCAGCTTCCCCTCGGCCAGAAGCTCTTCGGTCAGTTTGGCGTCGGCGCCATCAAAGCCAAGCACCACCAAGCGAGGCGCGGGCGCCGCGGCGGCGGTCGCGCCCAGCAGCAAGGCACAGGTGCAACGGAGAACCGTTCTCATGAGCTGGAGATGCTAGCGTTCACGAGGGCTGGAGGCAAGCGCGCGCCGCCAGATTATTGAAACGTCGTCTCAATGGATGGAGATCCGGGAGACCGCCTCCGGGGTGCAGGCGGTTGCCGAGCAGCACGAGGACCTGCCGCCGCGCGGGGTCGGCCCACGCCGACGTGCCACTGAAGCCGGTGTGGCCGAAGGCCTCCGGCGGCAGCGCCGGCCCTGCCGAGCAACCGGCAGTGGCGGCCAGTTGCCATCCCAGAGCGCGCGCCTGCTCAAGGCCAGGGGTCAAGCAGCGGGTCGCCAGCTCGGCCTCGGCGGCGCCGAGCAGCTCGCCGCCGCCGGGGAGGAACTCGGCACAAAGCCGAGCCACCGCCGCCGCGGTGCCGAAGAGGCCGGCGTTGCCAGCCATGCCTCCGAGGCCACGGGCGTTGCCGTCATCGCACCCGGTCGCCCCGTCCGGCGGTGGCGGCGGCGCCGCCGACAGCCCGCGCGCGGCGAGCAGCCCCTCCTCGATGAGCGGGCGCCGCTGCCCGGCCGCGGTTGGAGTCCCGGCGAGAGGCGCATAGCCCAGCTCCTCGTCGAGCCCCAGGGGCGCCGCGACCAGCTCACAGAAGAGGCTCTTGAGGTCGGTGGAGGCCGCCCGCTCGAGGGCGATCCCGAGCGCGATGTAGCCGAGACATGAGTAGACGACCTTCTCACCAGGCGCCGCCACCGGCGTGATGCCAGCAAGCGCCCGCAGGTAGCCCTCGCGACTGGCCTCGGCCAGCGCGTAGAGTGGCGCCCAGGCGGGGAACCCGGCCGTGTGGCTGGCGCACTGGCCCACCGTCACCTCGCGCCAGGAGCTGGCGGCCAGCTCCGGCAGCAACGCGCCGACCTGCTCATCCAGCTCGAGACCATCCCGCATCGCCAGCAGCAGCAATGTCGCCGTCGCCAGCGGCTTGGTGAGCGAGGCGAGGTCGTAGCGCAGGTCAGGCTGTACCGGCTCGCCGCCAACCCCGCTCCGGCCCGAGCACCACACCAGCCCGGCCGCGCCCGCACCCTGTGCCAGCCCGACCCAGCCGGGCGAAAGCCCTGCCCGCACCGCCCGCTCCAGCAGCACGCTCACTGCGTCTTCAGGCTCGACGGCGGTCCCCATGACGGGCCAGACTACCAGGAGTTAGCTCGCTTCGCTCGCTTTTTGGGGCTTGGGGCTTGGAGCTCGGGGTTGGGGGTTCAGGGGGTGGCCCTAACCCACAAGGCGGCGGCGCTGCAGCGCGCCAGCATGGCTGGCGCGAAAGGCAAAGCGCAAGCATGGCTTGCGCACTCCACACCCCACCCCCCCGTGCGCCTTGGAGTGCGGCAGCCGTGCTGCCGCCTTGCTTCTGGCGCGAGCCATGCTCGCGCGTTGAGCTTGCTCATTGGCATCGCTGCCTCATCGGCGACGGCTGCCGCGAAAATTCGAAGCTTCTCAAGGGTAAGTGGCTAGTCCAAATCCGCTAACCCCTAACCCCTCAGTCGTTTGTGCAATTCCCGAGACATGCTGCTACCCTGGTCCAATGAGAGTCCCGGCCGCACCCACAGCGCTGCGCCTGGTCCGCGCCGTGCAGGGGCTCCTGGCCGGCTCGCACGCGCGCGCCAAGCACGAGATTCTCATCGGCCACATCACGGTCAACGGGGCCGTAGCC
>JAZDGE010000295.1:0-4851 GCA_043807175.1 Acidobacteriota bacterium | reverse complement strand
CTTTCAGCTCTCAGCTTTCAGCTATCAGCTTTCAGCGCTCAGCTTTCAGCTTTCAGCTCTCAGCTTTCAGCTTTCAGCTCTCAGCTTTCAGCTTTCAGTAGTCAGCACTTAGCCGGCAGAATTCGGCTTTCAGCTCAGCCTTGGCGCCCCACCCACAGACCGTGGCGGACAGGCCGGAACCGCAGTCAGCCGCGAGCTGATGGCTGACTGCTGATAACTGAGTGCTGAGTGCTGATAGCTGAGCGCTGGGCGGAAGGGGGTGGCAATGAGCAAGGAGACCTTCGAGGAAGCGCTGGCACAGTTGGAGGAGGTGGTCGCCAAGCTCGAGGACGAGTCGGTCGGCCTCGAGGAGGCGATCAAGCTGTTCGAGCGCGGCGTGAAGCTGGCAAGGCGCTGCCGCGTGCAGCTCGACGGAGTCGAGCGGAGGGTGGAGCAACTGCTCGCCGAGGCGGCCGAAGGGGAGGAACCGGCGACCGCGCCCTTTGCCCCCGCCGAGGGCTGAACGTGGAGATCGAGGAGCTGCTCGCCCGCGAGAAGGCAGCGATCGACGATGCGCTCGAGCGCCTGCTGCCGCCCATCGGCGACGGATGCCGGGAACCAACTGCTTCTTCAGCTAGAATCTTGGCTGCGAGCTCGGATGGTTAGATTCGCGTTCTTTTGCGCCGGTCCGGACCCAAGCTACTCTCAGCAGTGCTCGCACGCCGTGCTTTCCACGATGGCTTTTGCGGCGCCTGACAGCGAGTACCTGATTGTCACAGATCACCCGGAAGAATTCCGATGGTTCGGTGACGGTGTTCGCACCTTTCTTATTCCCGATTTGCCGGCGTGGTGCGGCAGCTACGGTTATCTAATGCGCGCCAAAATGGAAGCCATTCGCGTCGCCGCACAGCTTGGCACCGGGCCGCTGGTGTACCTCGATACCGACATTCTCGCCAGGCGTGACCTCCACGCGCTCGCGGCCAGCCTTGCCCGCGGGCAGCGATCGATGCACAGGTTCGAGTGGGTCCTCTCGCAGCGCAATCGGGCGGGTGATCGGAGGTTGTACCGGTCAGCGCGGGAAATTGACTGTGCTGGCTACCGTGTCGATCGGCAAACCCAGATGTGGAATTCTGGCGTGATCGCCTTGCCAGCTACGCAACTCGACCTGATCGACCGGGCCGCAACCGTCTGCGACGTCATGTTGGCAAACGGGGTCCGCCACCGCCTCATCGAGCAGCTCGCGTTTAGCATCGTGATGAGCGGAGGCGCCCCGCTGCACTCAGCCGATGTCTTTTTTGATCACTACTGGGCAAACAAGCAAGGCTACCTCCAAGCCATCGCCGCCCAGCAAGCAGCCATCCTGCGTCGCGGCCTGACGCTGGACGAGGCTCTTCAACTCGTCCGCGAGCAACCAATCTGCCTGCCGCTTGACGCCAGGCGCCGATGGTGGCATCGAGCACCCCCGGCATCGCGCCCCGGTCGATCCCTGCTCCTGGCGCCTCCGAAAGCCACGGGCATCGGCCCTTGCGACCTCCAGCTCGACGGGGTCGAACGAAGGGTGGAGCAACTGCTCGCCGAGGCGGCCGAGGGTGAGGAGCCGGCCACTGCGCCCTTCGCCCCCGCCGAGGGATGAGCGTGGACATCGAGGAGTTGCTCGCCCGCGAGAAGGCGGCGATCGACGGCGCGCTCGAGCGCCTGCTGCCGCCCGCGACTGCCTGGCCGACGCGGCTGCACGAGGCGATGCGCTACGCGGTCTTCGGCGGTGGCAAGCGAATTCGCCCGGTCCTGGTGCGGCTCGCGTGCCGCGCGGCCGGTGGCGACCCGGAGCTGGTGCTCGAGCCCGCCTGCGCGCTCGAGCTAATCCACACCTACTCGCTGATCCACGACGATCTCCCGGCGCTGGATGACGACACCTTGCGCCGCGGGCGGCCCACCGTCCATGTCGCCTTCGACGAGGCGCTCGCGATTCTGGCCGGCGATGCCCTGCTCACCGAGGGCTTCGCGGTGCTCGCAGGTTTCCCTGCCGGCGAAGCCTTCGCCGCTCGCCGGGCGGAGGCCTGCCGCCTGGTGGCGCAGGCGGTGGGATCCCTTGGAATGGTTGGCGGGCAGGTCGAGGACCTCGAGGCCACCGGAGCGCCGCCTGCAGCCTTGCGGCTGGAGCGCATCCATCGCGCCAAGACCGGAGCGCTGCTTTCCGCCGCAGTCGAGCTCGGCGCTCTGCTCGCCGGCGTGCAATCGTAGCAGCGACAGCAGTTTGCCGAGTTCGGCCTGGAGCTCGGGCTGCTCTTCCAGATCGCCGATGATATTCTTGACGTGACGGGCACAGCCGCCAGCCTGGGCAAGAGCCCGGGCAAGGACTCCGCCGCGGGCAAGCTCACCTACCCCGCGGTCCATGGCCTGGCGGCGGCACAGGGAAAGGCGCGGCAGTTGGGCCAGGCGCTCGCGGAGCAGGCGCGGCGGCTGGCAGGGGGGGATGGAACCTTGGCGGCACTGGTTAATTTTGTCTACCGGCGGGATCGGTAAGCGGATGGGCTTGCTCGACAGGATCGGGAGCCCCGCTGACTTGCGCCAACTCTCCGAGGAGCTGCTGCCAGAGGTGGCGGAGGAGCTGCGCCGCTTCCTCGTCACCTCGGTGGGTCAGACCGGGGGCCACCTCGCCTCCGGGCTCGGCGCGGTGGAGCTGACGCTGGCCCTCCACTATGCCTTCGAGACGCCCCGCGACCTCGTGGTCTGGGACGTCGGCCACCAGTGCTACCCCCACAAGGCGATCACCGGCCGCCGCGAGCGCTTTCGCACGTTGCGCGCCTACGGAGGCATTTCCGGCTTCCTGAAACGCGAGGAGAGCGAGTACGACGTCTTCAACGCCGGCCATGCCTCGACCTCGATCTCGGCCGCGCTCGGGATGGCGGTCGCTCGCGACCTCAAGGGTGAGGACAACCGCATCGTGGCGGTGATCGGAGATGGCGGCCTCACCGGTGGGATGGCGATGGAGGGGCTGAATCAGGCTGGCTACCTCGGCCGCCGGTTGATGATCATCCTCAACGACAACGAGATGTCGATCTCGCCCAACGTCGGCGCCTGGCAGGGCTACCTCAACCGCATCCTGCGCGGCCAGCCGTACCGCCGATTCAAGGACGAGATCGAGCACTTTCTGCTCTCCATCCCCAAGGTCGGCGAACCGATGCTCAAGCTTGCCAAGCAGGCCGAGCACATGGCCAAGCAACTGCTGGTGCCCGGCGTTCTCTTCGAGGAGCTGGGCTTCAAGTACGTGGGGCCGATCAATGGCCACTCCATTCCCCAACTCCTCGCGGCCTTCAAGGAGTGGCGCGACCACAGTCATCCGGTGCTTCTCCACGTGGTGACGCGCAAGGGCAAGGGCTGGGAGCCGGCCGAGGCGGATCCGGTGTTCTGGCACGGCGCGACGCCGTACTCCGCCGAGACCGGCGAGGTCGCCAGGAAGAAGCCGGGACCGCCCTCCTACACCAAGGTCTTCGCCGAGGCGCTCACCGAGCTCGCCCGCCGTGACGAGCGGGTGGTGGCGATCACCGCGGCGATGCCCGAGGGCACCGGCCTCGATGTCTTCGCCAAGGCATTCCCCAGGCGCTGCTTCGATGTCGGAATCTGCGAGCAGCATGCGGTCACCTTCGCCGCCGGCCTCGCCACTCGCGGCCTGCGGCCGGTGGTGGCGATCTACTCGACCTTTCTCCAGCGCGCCTATGACCAAATCTTCCACGACGTCGCGCTGATGCGCCTGCCAGTCGTCTTCGTCCTCGATCGCGCCGGCCTGGTGGGCGCCGACGGCCCCACGCATCACGGCGCCTTCGACCTTTCCTATCTGCGCATCTTCCCGGAAATGGTGGTGATGGCGCCCAAGGACGAGGCGGAGCTCGGGGCAATGCTGGCCACCGCCCTCGCGCACAGTGGCCCGGCGGCGCTGCGCTACCCGCGTGGCACTGGCTATGGCGTGCCGATCGCGGCGCCGGTGGCGCTGCCGATCGGCAAGGCCGAGGTGATCCGCGAGGGCCGCGACGGGCTGATCTGGGCAATTGGCACGCTTGCCACCGATGCCCGCATCGCGGCTGACCGTCTCGCCGGGGAGGGCGGGCCGGGGCTCACCGTGGTCAATGCCCGCTTCGTCAAGCCGCTCGATGTCGAGCTTCTCGCCGCCCAGGTGCGGCCCGGCGCCCGCATCATGACCATCGAGGAGAACGCGCTCGCGGGCGGGTTTGGCGCCGCGGTAATGGAGGCGGTTGCGCAGTTGAAGGTTCCCGGCGTCGTCTACGACCGCATCGGCATCCCGGACGAGTACCAGCCCCACGGCTCGCAGGAGATCCTGCGCGCCCGTCTCGACCTCGACGTCGAGGGGATCGTGCGCCGCGCCCGCGCGTTCTTTCCACTTGCCGAGGTCGGACCGCGCCGGCTGGCCCGCCCGCAGTCCGCCTGAAGCGGCTGGTAGGCACGGAATGGGGCGCCGGGACGAGGACCGCCGGGCCGGCAGGACAGAGGAGAAGGAGCCGTCACCCTTGCGGATTCTCGCCTGCCTGACCTACTACCTCCCCCATCGCACCGGTCTCACGCTCCACGTCCAGCGGCTGACGGAGGGGCTGGCGGCGCGCGGCCACCGCGTCACCGTGCTGTCGGCGCGCTTTCGCCGCGAGCTTCCCGCCAATGAGGTGGTCAACGGCGTGCATGTGGTCCGCCTGGCTGCGCCGCTGCGGATCAGCCGCGGAATGGTGATGCCTGGCGACCCGCTGGCGGTGGCACGGCTTCTGCGCGACGCCGAGATCGTGCACGTGCACCCGCCACTGCTCGAGCCCGGCCTGGTCGGAGCGCTGGCGCGGCGCGCCGGCAGGCCACTCGTGATTACCCACC
>JAZDGE010000294.1:0-7664 GCA_043807175.1 Acidobacteriota bacterium | reverse complement strand
CGCGCCGTGAGCAGGCGCGCGCCGAGGTGCCACTCGGCCGCCTGGGCCGGCCCGAGGAGGTTGCCGAGGTGGTGGCGTTCCTGGTTTCGCCGCGCGCCGCCTACATCACCGGGGCGACGATCAGGGTCGACGGCGGCCTGGGCGCATAGCTGTCAGCTATCAGCTCTCAGCTTTCAGCAAGAAGCTCATCGCCTTTGGCTCCTGTGCTTTTCCTGCTGTCGCCTTTTGCCTGCTTCTCCCTTTCGCCTTTCGCCTGTCGCCTGCTTCTCCCTTTCGCCTTTTGCCTGCTTCTCCCTGTCGCCTTTCGCCTGCTTCTATTTGCGCTATTCTCTCGGGCCGGAGGTGCTCATGGGCGGAGTTTTCAAGGCCTACGACGTGCGGGGGGTCTATCCGAGTGAGATCGACGAGCGGCTCGCGTACGCGATTGGCTACCATTTTCGTGGCATCCTCGAGGATGAGGATCTGGCGCGGGGCATGCGGGTCGTGGTCAGCCGCGACATGCGTTCCTCGTCACCGCGCCTGGTCGCCGCCCTCTGTGATGGCCTGCGAACCGCCGGCCTGGCGGTCACCGACATCGGCCTCGCCACCACGCCCATGAACTACTTTGCGATCGGGCACCTCGGCGCCTCGGCCGGGATTCAGGTCACCGCCAGCCACAACCCGCCGAAGTACAACGGGCTCAAGTTCTCTCGCCGCGATGCCATTCCCGTGAGCGAGGAGACGGGTATCGGCGCGCTGGAAAGGCTGGTGACGAGCGTGACGCCCCCTGAGTCCGCCCCCGCGGCCGCGCTCGAGCGGCGCGAGATCATGGCCGAGTACCGCCGCCATGTGCTTGCCTTCGTGCGGCTGCTCAAACCTCGCCTCAAGGTGGCGGTGGATGTCGGAAATGGCATGGCAACGCTGTATCGCGAGCTTCTCGACGAGCTCGACATCGAGCTCGTGCCGCTCTACTTCGGCCTCGGCGGCAGCTTTCCGAATCACGAGGCGAACCCGCTCAAGCCGGAAAACCTCCGGGACCTTCAGCGGGCCGTCCGCGACGAGGGCTGCGCCTTCGGGGTCGCATTCGACGGCGACGCGGACCGGGCGATCTTCGTCGACGACGTGGGCGCCGCGGTCGGCGCCGACCTCGTGACGGCGCTGCTCGCCGGGCCGCTGCTGGAGCGCTTCCCGGGCGGGACGATCGTGTATGACGTCCGCTCCTCGCGCGCCACCGCCGAGGCGATCCTGGCCGCGGGCGGCCGGCCGCTGCGCGAGCGGGTCGGCCACTCCTTCATCAAGGCGACGATGCGGCGAGTCGAGAGCCCCTTCGGCGGCGAGCTTGCCGGGCATGTTTACTACCGCGAGAACTTCTACGCCGACTCATCCCTGATCACCGTGATCGAAATGCTGAACCTGCTGCGCCGGCGAGGCGAGCGGCTGACGGCTCTGCTGGCGCCTTTGCGCCGCTATGCCGGCACCGGAGAGATCAACTTCCACGTCGAGGACAAGGCGGGAATGCTGCAGCGCCTGGCCGCGGCCTTTCATGACGGCACGATTGACTGGCTCGACGGGATCACCGTGGACTACCCGCAGTGGTGGTTCAACGTGCGGCCGTCGAATACCGAGCCGGTCCTGCGGATGGTCCTCGAGGCCACAACTCCCGCGGTGCTGGAGGGGGCGAAGGCGCGGCTACTGGCTATTCTCGGGAAGCCGGAGGGGGAGTCGTAGGCTCGCCGGCCAGGGCGCGGTACATGCCACTGTCAGAAAAGGCGCCGCCTGGCTGCTTCTGCTCGACGGTGATCACCTCCACCAGGGCCTCGATCACCACCGGGTCAAACTGGTGACCGGCATGGGAGCGCAGCTCGGCGATCGCCGCCTCCAGCGGGCGCCCGTTCGAGTACGGCCGGTCCATGATCATCGCATCGAAGGCGTCAACCGCGAGGATGATCCGCGACTCGAGCGGGATCTCCTCGCCCTTCAGACCGCGGGGATAGCCAGACCCGTCAAAGTGCTCGTGGGCGCAGCGAATGATCTCGGCGGCGCGCTCGAGCTTGCCGATGCGCTCGACGATCAGCGCTCCCATCTCGGGATGGCTGAGAATTTGCTCGCGCTCATGCGTTTCGAGCGGGCCCGACTTGTTGAGGATCTCGTTGGCGATCGCAATCTTGCCGACATCGTGGAGAATCGCCGCCACCGAGAGGACGAACCGCTGGTGGCTGGAGAAGCGCACCCAGCCGCGCCGCTCGAGCACGTCCGCGGTGGCCATCGCGAGACGCTCGACCTGCTCGATGTGAAGGCGAGTGTAGTGTGACTTTGCCTCAACCACCTCGGCCAGAGTGGAAATCACGCCCAGGTAGGTGTTGCGGATCTCGTCCGCCATCCGGTTGAACTCCCGCATCAAGGCGCCGAGCTCGTCATTGCGCGAGGTGGGCAACCTGACCATGAGGTGGCCACGCGCCATCGCCGCTGTTCCCTCCAAGAGCGCGCGCAGCGGTGCGAGCAAGCGCGAGGCCAGGCCGCTGCCGAGCGCCAGGGCGACGAAGATCCCGCCAGCGGCCACCAGGAACCATGTTCGAAGTCCAACGAGCAGGCTCTGGCCGCTGGGAGTGGGCGAGGCCAGCAGGGCGAGCTTGAGGGCAGAGCCGTCGTCAAGCTGGACGGTGTCGCGGCGCAGGGAAATCGGGCTAAACAGGCTGGAGAACGGCCCGCGCGGCAGGAAGACGGCAATCTGGTTGAGGTCGGCGTCCCGGCCAGCCGGCATGGCGGGCCAGGCCGCCAGCAGGCGGCCTTCGTTTTCGAGACCGCCAATCACCTTGGCGGGAAGGATGTGCTCGAGGAGCCCGCTATCGAGCGGTTCGGTCACCACTACCCAGCGGCGCTCGCCCTCTCCAGAACCCGGCACCGCCGTGCAGAGCTTCAGGCTGGCGGGCTCGTCCCTCGCCGCCTGCACCCAGGTCGCCGAGCGGCCGGCCGCGACCTGCGCGGCGATGCCGGGGCTCTGGGGCAGCCAGGCGGTTGCGAGGTGCGCGCCAACGCCGCGCTCCCAGCGATAGACCTCGATCTCCTTGCGAAATCCGCTGAAGAACTCGACCCGCTCGATCCCGTAGTGCCCTAGGAGGTCGTGGAGCCTCCCCAGGGTCTCGGTGTCGCCGTGGAGCTCGCCCGAGTTGGCGGCAAACAGCGCCAGCTCATCGCGGGAATGCTGAAGCATTGCAATGCGCTCACCCAGCAGGTGGCTCGCAGACTCGGCGGCGCTTTCGAGCGTCTGGCGCTCGAGGCTCCGCGTGCTGCCGAGGAGAACCAGGAGGTTCACCGCTCCGATTACCATCGCCGAGGCAAGCACCAAGACGAGGTGCGAGAGCACCAACTGGCCGCGCAGCTTCACGGTCGTTCTCCGGCGGCAGTCAGCGCGATCCCCTCGGGGCCAGGAGCTTGCGACTGCCGGCGCAGGCGCTGCAGGCGATCCGCGACCCTCTGGAAGCCCTCGCCCCAGTTGGCGGCGGGCGGAAACAGTTGTCCCTCCTCGAGCGCCCGCAAGAACCCGACGGCGCCCGCCGAGGCCATCGCCTCCTGGGACTGGTACGACCTCATCAACACCGGAAGTCGGCGCGACTTGCGGTTGAGCCTTTGGTTGACGTCGTCATCGAGCAGGCGTGTGCCAACCTCAAGGGCGAGGTCCACCCAGCGCGACTCCCGCAGCACGGCCAGGCACTGGTAGCCGACTAGAGCCCGTGCCGGGTGCCGGGCATCGGCGGGTGCCGGAAGAGGCATCACCGCGAAGGGGCGCCCGCTTGCCTCGAGCGCCGCCAGCAGTTCCGGGCCAGCCACGAAGCTGGCCAGCTTTCCCTCGGCGAAGAGCTGGAGTTGAAGCGACTCCACGTCATCGCCGCGGCAGGCTCGCCAGGCGCCGGCCCGCGCCCACAGGGGCGCCAGGTGTCTCAGCACTCGGAGGAGATTGTCCTCGTGCCACAAGAGGTTGCCTTCCGGGTCCACGAGCGAGCCTTGATAAGCCGACACGAACGGAGCGAGGTGATAGGGGCTGAGCAAGTTGAGCGCCAGCGGAAGGACCTCGGCCGGCATCGGCGAGGTGAGGATCTCGTCCAGGCTTCCCGGCGGCGAAGGAAATCTCTGGGGATCGTAGACGAGCGCGAGCACCTCCGCACTCAAGGGACAGGCAAGCACTCGCTCGTGCTCGCTCACCGCCTGCAGTGCCTGAGAGACCAGGCGCCGCTGCATATTCTCCACCTGCGCCGGCGGGATCTCAGCGATGACCTCGCGCTCGAGGAGCTGGCCGAGCCAGTCGTTGGGCACGAGAGCGAGGTCGAAAAGAACCTCGCTCCTTGATGGCTGGCTGCGGAGCAGGTGATCGTGAAGCGCGGTGGCACTCAAGAAGCGTAGGTCAATGCTGACCGGCCCGAGGTCGTGGCCGATCTTGATCAGCTCCTGGTTGAGAGTCTCGACGCCAGCACCGCTCCACGAGGTGGCGACAACAAGCTCGACGGGCGGAACGGAACCGAGCCGGCACGCAGTCACCATGAGCGTCAGGCAGCCGACGCCAAGTGCGTACAGGAGGGGCCCTCTGGCGGTTCTCGCCCGGTTGCCCGGCCGCCGGCTCCCGCCCGCGGGCCGATCCGCAGGAGCTTTGGTTTCCGCCATCGTGACTGGTCCAGGTCGCGCCGATCTCACCCTGAGGGCAGTCTAGCACATGTGACCCTAGCTCGCTTCGCTCGCAATTGGGGTTGGGGGTTCGGGTGTGGGGGTGGGGGAGGCGGCCCCGGCCCCCAACCCCCAACCCCTAACCCTTAACCCCTCAGTTTGTTGTGCAATTCCCAAGACGTTCCGCTAGCATGGCCTGGTGGGGGCAAGCGGGCAGCCAGATCCCGGCGCCACCCTGCTGGCCATGCTCGATCAGGGTCTCCGGCCCGATGAAGGCGAGACCGTCAGGCTGGTGCGCTCACCTGCCTGCCCGGCAAGAGTTGTCGAGAGCCTGGCGGGTTGCCGGTGGGTGCTTGGCTGCCGCCGGTTGCTGCCCCTACTGGTGCGCCACCCCGCGTGCCCGCGCAGTTTCGCCTGGGAGGCGCTTCCACGCCTCGGCTGGCACGATCTGCTCGAGGTTACGCGCGACCCGCGCACATCTCCACCGGTGCTGCGGCAAGCCGAGCGCAAGCTGATCGCGCGGATCCCCCAGCTCACCACCGGCGAGCGCACAGGGCTGGCTCGCCGCGCGTCCCGGGCGGTGCTGGCGGCACTGCTTGGCGACCCGGCGCCGGGCTGCATACAGGCTCTTCTCGACAACCCTCAGCTCGTCGAGTGCGACGCCCTCCGGATTGTAGCCAACAACCCCAATCCCACCTGTGTGCTGGCAGTGCTGCGGCACCCTCGTTGGGGGGCCTCGACTCAGATCGTCAGGGCCGCGCTACACTGTTTGGTTCTCCCCCTGCCAGTGGCGCTCGGCCTGCTGGCCAGCCTCTCCGCCAGCGAGCTGAGTCGCATCGTGTGCACCGGAGTGGTTGGCGGGGCGCTGAAGGACGCCGCCATCCGGTTGCTCCGGCGCCGGGCGGAATAGTGGCGCTCACCCGCCGAGAATCCTCACGAAGCGACTGCTTGGGTTCATGTCACAGAGGCTGGTCCAGGTCCAGGACCAAGTCCAGCTCGAAGTTCCGCCTCGTCAGCTTGAGGCGAAGCCTCGCTTGGAGCTGTTGGAGGAACGGAGCGGGCCACCCCCTTGCACTCTTGGCGGTGCGCCGTAAACTTCGCACCAATGGACATGCCGGCGACCCCAAGTCCGCGTGAGTTTGGCGAAAGGCTCAAGAACGCGCGTGAGCGCGCCGGAGTGCCGATCGAGGAGGTCATCGCGCGGACCAAGATCGCGCGCCGCCTCCTCGAAGCCCTCGAGGCTGGCGAGTTCGCCAAGCTCCCGGCGGCCGTCTTCATGCGGCTTTTCGTGCGCCAGTACCTCGAGGTCATCAAGGAGGAAATTGGGCCGTGGCAGGAGGCGTTTGACGCAGCCTGGGAGCGCTTCGAGCGCGACAGCCAGCCCTGGCCTGCGCTCGCGGTCACTCCGCCGAGACCTCGCCGGCTGGCGCCATGGCTGGTCGGCCTCGGACTGGTCTTGGCGGGCGTCGTTGTGGTCGTGGTCGTCGATCGGGGGAGAAACGGCCGCACCGGCGCCGCCGTTCCCTCGACCCCGGAGGCGTTGCTGCCGTTGCTTGCCCCGACGCCAGCGCCAACTCCGGAGCCGACATCGGCACCCTCCCTTACCGACCCCTCGGTCCTGGTTGTTCGCGCCTTCGAGCGCTCCTGCTGGGTCGAGGTAAGAGTCGGGGAGGAGCAGCCTGTGCAGCGGCTCCTGCAGCCCGGCGATGCCTGGGAGTTCCCTGCTGCTGGTCGAGCCCTCGAGCTCATCCTGGGAGATGGAGGAGCGGCTGTCATCGAGTATCTGGGGGAGAAACGGAGCCCGGTGGGTGCAGCAGGCGAGGTCGTACGCCTGAGGCTTGGTCCCTTGCCGGCGTCCTCACAGTGATTACCCAAGAACCAACCTTCTCGAACGTGACCGAGCTTCTGGCCGGAATCCGCCAGGGGTTGGTTCCACGAGCCATTCGCCTCTTCGCTGCCCAGGGGCTCTTGCCGGTCAGCCGCGAGGATCTCATCCGGCTGCTGGTGTTGCTCGCGGGCGAGGGCGATGCCGAGATCGCCGGCGCCGCCCGGGCGACGCTCAACACCTTCAACACCGATCACTTCCTGACTGTCCTCAACATCCCTGACCTGGCGGCCCTGGAGATCGATCTGCTCGCACGCTTCGTCGAGCTGGACGTGGTGCGTGAGCGCGTAGTACGGCACCCCCGCACCGCCGACGAGACGCTGCGGTGGCTGGCCGGCTCGGCATCGCCGCGGCTACTCGAGACGCTCGTTGCCAACCAGACCCGCCTCCTGGGCTGTCTGGAGATCCTCGCTGACCTGCGCGGCAACCCCCACGTGACACCGGACACGCTGAGGCGCGTGAGAGAGTTCGAGGAGGAGTTCCTGGAGAAGGCGGCGGTGTGGGCGCTGGCCGGCGACGCCGAGCCCGTGGCGCCGGTCGGGCCGAGCATCGAGGAGGCGCTGGCGTCGTTGGGCGCTCTTGGCATGCAGATCCCCGGCTCGACGCTGAAGATCCCGCCGCTGCCTGAGCCCGAAAAGGAGGCCGCCCCAGAAATCCGCGATGCATTCCTGCGCCTCGCCCTGCTGAACACGTACCAGCGCATCATGCGGGCGCTCAAGGGAACGCGCGAGGAGCGGCTGATCCTGATCCGCGATCGGAATCCGCTGATCGTACGGGCAGTGATGATGAGCCCGAAGCTCAGCGAGCCGGATGTCGAGATAATGGCGGGCCAGCGCTCGGTCACCGAAGAGGCGCTGCGCCTGATCGGGACCGGGAGGCGCTGGCTCCGGCGCTACGGAATCGTTCGCAACCTCGTCTTCAACCCCAAGACCCCGGCTGCAATCGCGCTTAGCCTCATCAAGCGGATGTCCGAGAAGGACCTGGGACGCCTCTCGCGGGAAAAGAACGTGGCCGAGGTTGTCCGGCGCGGTGCCCGGGATCTTCGCGACCGCATAATTCGCGGCGGCTCGCAGGCGGGGTCCGGGTCCTAGACGTCCGACAGTGGCGAGATCTGAACGAATGAGTCGACTTTTCCACTCGGGCA
>JAZDGE010000293.1:0-2982 GCA_043807175.1 Acidobacteriota bacterium | reverse complement strand
GGCGACGCGCTCGCTCAGCTTTTGCGCCCGGCCCGGCGAACGGCTCGCGGTCGTCGGCCACACCGGCGCCGGCAAGAGCACGCTCGTCAACCTGCTGCTGCGTTTCCACGACCCCCAGGAGGGCCGGGTGACGGTGGACGGCCGGGATGTCCGGGAGTGGGACCTCACAAACCTGCGCGGGCGTTTCGCCGTTGTCCTCCAGGAGGTCGACTGCTTTGCCGGCACGCTGCGAGACAATGTCGGCCTCGGCCGGCCTGGGCTCGACGACGTGCGGATCCGCTGGGCACTCGAGCAGGTGCAGGCCGGGGAGCTGCTGGAACGTCTGCCGGCCGGGCTCGGCACCGTCCTTGGTGAGCGCGGCAGCGGGCTTTCGGCCGGCGAGCGCCAGCTCGTCTCGTTTGCGCGGGCGCTCGTCGACGACCCGGAGTTCCTCCTCCTCGACGAGGCCACCGCCGCGGTCGACGCGATCACCGAGCACGCGATCCAGCTCGCGATCGGCCGCCTGCTTGCCGGCCGCACCGCGCTGATCATCGCCCACCGCCTGGCCACCGTCGTGGGCTGCGACCGCGTGCTCCTCCTCCGCCAGGGCCGCCTCGCCGAGGAAGGGACGCACAGCGAGCTGATCGAGCGCGGCGGGCTGTACCGCACGCTGCACGACCTCCAGTTGCTGGCCCCAGGAGGTAGCGGTTCTTCCCTGCGCCGGCAGGCTGCCGTAAGCTCGTAACCCGGCGCCGGCACCCACTCGCGACGGGCGCCAGCCGGCGCTGGAAGGAGCGCGATGGCAGATTTTGAGAGATTGTCTCATGTTCGCGAGCGGATCGCGGCCGTCGACCGTGCCCTCCTGGAGCTGCTCCGCCAGCGCATGGACCTCGCCGCCGAGGTCGGCCGGATCAAGGCGGCGGACGGCCTGCCGGTGGTGGTGCGGGACGTCGAGGACAGGATTCTGGGCCGCGCCCGCCAGCATGCCGAGGTCTGCGGCGTGTCCGAGGAGGTGATGGAGGCGATCTTCACCGCCATCATCCGCAGCTCGGTGGAGCGCCAGCACCGCGTCGGCGTCGCCCTGCGCGCGGCGCGCGGCGCTCGCGTGCTGATCGTCGGTGGCGCCGGTGGCATGGGGAGCTGGCTGCGCGGCTTCCTGACCCTCGTCGGCCACCACGTCGAGGTGCTCGACACCGCGTGGAGCGCTCTCCCCGCCGCTCCTGGCCGCCACTCCAGCCTGGATGCCGTCAAGGATTTGAACCGCTTCGACTTCATTGTGGTGGCCGTGCCGCTCGCGGCAACGCCCGCCGTCATCGACGCGATCGCCAACCGAAAGCCCGCCGGCGCGGTGGTCGAGATCGCCTCGATCAAGGCGCACCTCGAGCCGGCGCTTGCGCGCTCGGCTGCGGCAGGAGTCTGGGTGAGCTCGCTCCACCCGATGTTCGGCCCCGGCAAGTCGCCCTACGAGCCGCTCACCTTCGTCCTCGCCTGCCAGCGCGGCGAGGAGGGGGAGCGCGCGCGCCTCGAGGCCCTGCTCCAGCACCCCTACACCGATCTCATCACCATCCCCTTCGCCCATCATGACCGCCTGATGGGCTGGCTGCTCGGCCTCGCGCACCTCAATGGCATGCTGTTCGGCGCGGCGCTCACGCGCTCCCGGCTGACCCCCCGCGAGCTCGAGGCCTGCGCCTCGACGACCTTCCAGCGCCAAGCCGCGACCTCGCTGTCGGTGCTCTCCGAGGACCCCGACCTCTACCTCGACATCCAGCGCCTGAACCCCCACCGCGACGAGGTGTATCAGTCCACCCGCGACGCCCTCGCCGAGCTCGTCGGCCTGATCACCAGCGCGGACCGGGACGGTTTCCGCCAGGCGCTGGCCGCGGCCAGGCGCGCGCTCGCGGGGGAATCATGAGGCTGCGCCACCACCTCGAGTATGCCGGCCTGATGGCGGTAGCGCTCACCATGCGCGCGCTCCCGCGGCCCCTCGCGCTGCTGGTGGGGGCGGCGATCGGCCAGCTCGGCTGGTGGCTACGCATTCGCCGCCGCCTTGTGCTCGACAACCTGGCCCAGGCGCTTGGCCAGGCGCCTCGGCGCGAGCTGCGCCGGATCGCTGCTCGGGCCGCGCGCAACTTCGGCCGCACCACCTGCGAGATGGTGCGAGTCGAGGGCGCCGACCGGCGCCGGCTCGGCGAGTTGGTCGAGTTTTCCGGCCTTGAGTTGCTGCGTGAGGCGCTCGGGAGGGGCGACGGCGCGATCGTCGTCACCTGCCACTTGGGCGCCTGGGCGCTCTACGTCGCCGCCCTCAGCGCGACCGGCTTTCCCGGCGCGCTGCTGGTGGGCAAGCAGCACAACCCCAAGGTCCACGCCTTTCTGCTCGCGATTCCGGGACCGCTCGTGCGCATGATCTCAAAGGGCAGGACATCGCCGCGCGAGATCCTGCTCTCGCTGCGCGAGGGGCGGGTGGTGATGATCGTCGCCGACCAGACCTCGGGCTCCCGCGGCGACTTCGTCCCCTTCCTCGGGCGGGTCGCCTCCACCCTGCCCCTGCCCGCCGCCCTCGCCCTCAAGCACCAGACACCGCTGCTGCTGCTTGCCGGCCACCGCGTGGCGGGAGGCCGCCATCGGGTCACGCTCTCGCCCCTCGAGCTGCCCGCTGTCGAGGGTGACGCCGAAACGTGCCGGTATGCGGCCACGGCTGCAATCAACGAGGCGCTCGGCAAGGCGATTCTCGAGCACCCCGAGCAGTACTTCTGGTACCACCGCCGCTGGCGTGAGTATAGGGGACGAGTCGCAGCCGACAGCCGACAGCCAACGGCCAACAGCTCCCCCACCCACCCCCCGAAGAGGCACGAATGCGGGGGAGTGATAGACATTGCGGCATCCCTTCCACGGGGGCAGGGTTGGGTAGGATCTAGACGTGGCCGCGGGTTCTTGCTGCTAACACGGGGCGGGGGCAAGTTTCGGCTGTGGGCTGTCGGCTGTGAGCTGTTGGCTTCTCCAAGA
>JAZDGE010000292.1:0-6223 GCA_043807175.1 Acidobacteriota bacterium | reverse complement strand
CCTGGCGTTGCGCCGCCTCCGCAAGTTGATGGGGGTTCGCCATGAGAAATAGCCCACTCGATCTTCTCGCTTTCCTGGCCCGGTCGAAGGCGCCGCCCGGGCTCGATGAGCGTGCGCTGGCCGCCGCGCGGGCGGTGTTTGCGAGCCCAGTCCAGCAACCGCCATTGGTGGAGCAGCTCTGGGCAAGCCGCGGACTGCGCCGCGGTTGGGCTTTCGCCTCGGTTGTCTTGCTCGCAGCCAATCTCTACCTCGCGGCGGCTTCAACCGCGGGGAAGGGTGAGGCGCCGCAGCCTCAGGCCGCCACATCCGCTCCCACCGGCGAAGAGGCCCTGCTTGCCGATCTGCTTCCCCCCGAGATCGGAAGCCAGACGGCGCTTGCCGAGACGAGGCAGATCCTGCTCGAGATCGACCGCGCCACGTCCGGCGAGCAAGAAGACAGCGGCTCGCCGGAAGACCTTGGAGGCAAGGCATGACCGACCGATTTCGTCGATGGCTCACCTGGCTGCGCATGATGCTGGCCGCACTCATCCTCATCGCGCTGGCCGGCAGTCTCGCGCTTCACCTTTATGGCCAGCGCCGTTTTCGCCTGGCCAAGGAGCGGTTCGAGGCAGTCACCGGGCCGATTGAACTCTTTGTCCCTGCCCGACCGGTGCTGTCCCCCGATCAGAACGCCGCCACCTGGCTGGTCGCCGGTAGCGAGGCGCTGGTCTGGTCGGGGGAGGAACGCTACCTGATCGGCGAGCTGACGCTCAAGCCCTTCGCCGCCTGGAGCGCCGCGGAGCGCGAGACGCTGCGCGCGGTCCTCAACCGCAATCGTGCCACGTTCGAGATCTTGCGCCGGGCGGTACCACTCGCCGCTGCCGACTTCGGCATCACTTACGAGGAGGGCGTGCGCGCCAAGCTGCCTCCGCTGCTCAAGCTCTTGAACGCAGCGCGACTGCTCCTCCTCGAAGCGCGTGTGGCCCTCGCGAATGGTGATCCTGCCGCTGCCCTGGCGGGCCTGTCGATCGTCTCCCGCCTCGCCCCAGCTCTCGAGCAGGAGCGCGCCACGATCGTCCTCCTGGTTGGTATCTCCAGCGAGAGGATTCTCCTCACCGTAGCCGCCGAAGCCACTGCCGCGCCTGCGAGCTGGGCTGCCGAACCCGCCTTTCTGGATGCCCTGGCGGCCACACTGCCAGGTACGGACCTGGTGGCGCTCGCCCGCCAGAGCATGCTTGACAACGGCAGGGCGATGCTCTCGACGGCAGGCGGGAGTCTTCCGTGGGGCCCGCAAAGCGCCCCAGAACGCACAGGCTGGCGGGATAAGGTCGGGCGCTACCTTTTCGGCGGTCTCAGGGACGCCGAGTCGCTCGCCGTCTCGCTCGAGCTTGCCGAGAAGACCTCCACCCCCTGGGGTGAGGAGCCCGGGCTCTTTGCGCCCCTTCCGAAGAGTTCCTGGCTGTGGAGGCTTAGCTCGCAGATGGAGGCCTCGCCCAAGGGCCTGCGCGCCGTCGCCGGCCGCGCGCAGTTAGCGCTCGCCCAGCGGCAGCTCGTGAGTACGGCGATCGCGCTGCGCCGCCAGGCCGCGACGACCGGCAGCTACCCGAGCGACCGCCCAAACCTGCCAGCGCTTGGCCGGCCGGATCCCTTCACCGGAAAGCGGCTCCTCTATCGGCCAGCCGCAGATGGCACACTCCAGATCGCGCTCGACTGCCCGCCCGGGTTGATCGAGAAACTGCTCCCTGCGGCCACCGTTGTCGCCATCACGCTCCCGGCGCCGATCGCCGCGCCGTAGGGGTGCTCGCGCACAACGCAGCGGACTGCTCGGTTCAGGTTTGAGCTTGCCATGACCGGTCAGACTGGTCTAGAGTTGCTCTGGGAGGAGAGGAACGTGAGCGTCGTCTACTCGGCCTACGAGGCCAAGGCAAAGCTGGCCGAGATCATTCGCCGCGTGCGTGACGGCGGCCGTGTGACGATCACCTACCGCGGCGAGCCCGTGGCTGAGGTGGGTCCAGTCGCCGGCAGCACGAAGACTCTCGAGGAGCGCCTGCAGCGGCTGGTCAAGGAAGGAAGCGTGGTCGCCGCGCGAGGTAACGCAGAGCTTGAGCCACTGGCGCTTCGCCCGGGGGCGCTGGCTCGCTTTCTTGCCGAACGCGAATGAGCGCCGCCTACGTTGACACCTCGTACATCGTCGCGGTCGCGCTCGGCGAGCGCCGGGGCGCGGCTCTCGCCCGCCGCCTTGTGGCCTACGATGTTCTGCTCGCGGCCAACCTGCTCGAGGCCGAGCTGCGCAGCGTGCTTGCGCGCGAGAACGTGAGTGCCGATCCCGGCGAGCTTCTCGATCGCATCTCCTGGATCTTGCCTGACCGACCCCTGAGCGGCGAGTGCGCCCGTGTTCTCGCCGCTGGCTATCTGCGAGGCGCCGACCTCTGGCACCTGGCATGTGCGCTGTTCGTCGAGCCCGAGCCGCACGCGCTTGCCTTTCTGACGCTGGATCTCGCGCAAGAGGCGGTCGCGCGGACGCTCGGTTTCCCGGTGCCGTAGACAGGCACGGCTGGGGCGTCAGACGGCGACGGTGAGAATCGTCCGCACCCTCGTGGCCCGTGAGCACTGAACATGGGACCGCATCCCCGCGCCAACAGCCGGGTCGTCGAGCAGGTACAATCCCTCTGCCGATGGCCGACCTGCTCGAGTGCCTGGTCCAGATTCGCGCGCTAAAAGAGACGCCGCGGCGCATCGCCGAGCTCTTGGCAGGCGTGACGGAGGAGGCCTGGCGGCGGCGGCCGGCGGCAGGCGTCTGGGCGCCGGTCGAGGTGCTCGCCCATCTCGCCGATGTCGAGCTGCTCAATGGCGTGCGCGTGCGGCTGATGCTGACGGGCGCCGAGCCGGGGCTGCCGCTTTTTGACCAGGAGGCGCTCGCCGCCCGCGCCCGTTATCTCGAGTGGCAGCCGCAGTTCGCTTTCGCTCGCTTCACCGCCCGCCGCGCCGAGACGCTCGAGCTGCTCGATGGCTGCTCGGCGGCCGAGCTCGAACGGACGGGCGTCCACCCGCGCCGGGGACGGATGACGGTAGCCGATCTCGTCGCCCTGATGCTCGCCCACGACACCGCCCATGTCGGCCAACTGCGCGAACGCCTGGGCGCCGCGCCGACAGAAGCCAACCTTCCCCCCGAGGGAGAACAACGATGGCAAATGTGAGCCTGCGCCGCGATTTCCCGCGCACCTTCTGGGTCGCCAACGTCATGGAGCTGTTCGAGCGCGGCGCTTATTACGGCCTCAACTCGGTGCTTGCCGTCTATCTCACCGCCAACCGCGACAGCGGCGGCCTCGGCTTCGGCGAGCAGGCGGTGGGGTTCCTGCAGGGGATCGTGTACGCCGCCACCTATGTGCTGCCGATTCTCGGCGGGGCGCTGGCCGACCGCTATGGCTACCGGCGCATGCTGATGGTGGCGTTCTCGCTGCTCGCCACCGGCTACTTCGCCGCCGGATACATGTCGGCCTATGCGCTGGTGTTCCTCGCCCTGCTCGTGATGGCCACCGGCGCCGGCCTGTTCAAGCCGATCATCTCGGGAACCATCGCCCGCACCACCGACGAGCGCACCTCGGCGATCGGCTTCGGCATCTACTACTGGATGATTAACCTCGGCGCCTTCCTCGCGCCGCTGGTGGTGAGCGTGCTGAAGGGGTTCTCGTGGCAGTACGTCTTCACCGCCTCCGCCGCCTACACGGGCGCAATGCTGCTGCCGGCGATCTTCTTTTACCGTGACCCGCCCCGTCCGGCGACCACCAAGTCGCTGCGCGAGGTGCTCCTGGGCGCGGCAGACGTGCTCGGTGACGCCCGCTTCATGCTCATGATCGTCGTCTACTCCGGCTTCTGGATCCTCTACTTCCAGAACTTCGGCTCGGTGCTGTGGTACCTGCGTGACTTCGTCGACCGCGAGCCGGTGAGCGCGGCGGTCACGTCATTGCTTGCCGCCGCCGGTCTGCCCTGGCGTTTCACCTTCGATGCCGAGCATGTGACGGTGATCAACGCCGGCATGATCATCCTGCTCCAGGTCTGGGTGAGTCGGGCGGTCAAGGACCGCAAGGCGTTGCCCACGATGGTGACCGGCATGGCCCTCGGTGCGGTCGGCTTTCTCTGCCTCGCGAGCTCCCGTAACCCCTGGATCTTCATCCTCGGCATTGCCGTCTTCTCGCTTGGCGAGATGACTGCCCACCCCAAGTACTACAGCTTCGTGGGTCTCGTCGCGCCCGCCGATCGCAAGGCCGTGTACATGGGCTATGCCTTTCTCTACGGCGTCTTCGGCTCGCTGCTCGGCTCCAACCTTGGCGCTTTGATGTACGAGCGGATGCTCAAGCCGGCGATCGGCCAGCCCGGCACGGCGGGGCGCACGACGCTGTTCTGGCTTCTCTTCGCGGTGCTCGACATCGCCGCCACCGCCGGCCTCGTCCTGTTTGCCCGCCGCTTCGGTGAGGACACCCCCGCAACCCGACTCGCCGCGAGCGGGGTGATGGCGGTGGTCTACTCGGTCATCACTTGCCTCGGCGTCGTCTTCCTCTTCTGGGCCGTCTCGGCCGAGCAGTTCCAGTACAAGACCGCCCTCCAGTCGCTGATCTTCATCTCGCTCGGCGCCGGCGGGCTGGCGATCAGGCGCCGCGCTCAGCGGTAGGGGCTACCGGGCCGCCCCAGTCGCGACCGGCCCACCAACCAACGCGCGCGAGCGCCGGGCGCTGGCTGCCCCTGGGACTGTTTCCTCCTCGTCCCACCCGGAGGCGGCGTCGAAGGTGACGAAGACCGCGACCGAGAAGCGTGTGCCGGCGGGCAGCGGCGCCAGCGGATCGCTCGGGATGCGATCTTCGGCCAGCTCGCCGAGGAGCAGCACAGCGTCGGCGCCGAGGCGGGTGGCCAGGCGGGCGAGGCGCTTGGATGCCGCCGGTTCCGCCTTCTCGAGCGCCGGCACGAGCGGCTGGACGGCGATGATCACGAAGTCGTCCTCGGGCTCGGCCAGGTAGAACTCAACCTCATCGATCACCACTGCCGCCTCGCCAACCCCGGGTGGCCAAACTCCCAGCGGAAGCGCGGCGGCGGCGGCAAGCAGGAGTGCTCCAACCATCTCCTCACCCCCTTTTTATTGGGCGGCCAACAGCTCGACACCGCCGAGGTAGCGGCGCAGCGCCGGCGGCACCACGACGGCGCCGTCGGCGCGCTGGTAGTTCTCGAGAATGGCGATCATCGTCCGTCCCACCGCCAGGCCCGACCCGTTGAGGCTGTGCAGGTAGCGCGGCTTGCCACCGCCTGCCGGGCGGTACTTGAGGTCGGCGCGGCGAGCCTGGAAGTCCTCGCAGTTCGAGCACGACGAGATCTCCCGATAGCAGGCCTGGCCCGGCAGCCACACCTCGAGGTCGTAGGTCTTGGCGGCGGAGAAGCCCATGTCGCCGGTTGAGAGGGTCACCACGCGGTACGGCAAGGCGAGCTCCTGGAGCACCCCTTCGGCGGCTGCCGTGAGTGCCTCATGCTCGGCGTAGGAGCTCTCGGGGGTGGCGAGGTGCACGAGCTCCACCTTGTCGAACTGATGCTGCCGGATGAGACCGCGAACATCGCGCCCGTAGCTGCCGGCCTCGGCCCGGAAGCAGGGCGTGTAGGCACAGTAGCGGCGTGGCAGGCTGGACTCCTCGAGCACCTCGCCGCGGTGGAGATTGGTCACCGGAACCTCGGCCGTGGGCACGAGGTAGAGGTCGGTGCCCTCGACATGAAAGAGGTCCTCGGCGAACTTGGGCAGTTGGCCGGTGCCAATCAGTGACTGCCGATTGACCAGCAACGGCACCCAAACCTCGCGGTAGCCCCGGGCCAGGTGGCGCTCCAGCATGAAGGTGATGAGCGCCCGCTCGAGGGCGGCGCCGCTGCCCCAAAGCACGGCGAAGCGCGCTCCCGCCACCGTCGCGGCGCGCTCGAAGTCGAGGATGCCAAGGGCCGGACCGAGGTCCCAGTGCGCCTGCGCCGGAAAGTCGAAGGCGGGCGGCTCGCCCCAGGTGCGCTCGATTCGGGAGGCCGCCTCGTCGGCGCCCTCGGGCACGCTCGAATCGGGAAGGTTGGGCAGGGCCAGCTCGAGGCTCCCCACCTCACCCGCCAGCCGCGCTGCCCGTTCCTCGGCAGTCGCGATCTCGCTTCCCAGCGCGGCCATGCGGGCGCGCAGCGTCTCGCCTCGCTCGCGCTGCCCCGCCGCGAACAGCTTCCCGACCTCCTT
>JAZDGE010000291.1:0-3314 GCA_043807175.1 Acidobacteriota bacterium | reverse complement strand
GCATCCGCCGGGCGCGCCGGTGGAGGGGACCCCCGCGCCTGTCACCCCGGGCACGGTGCGCCTGTTGCAGGCATCCCAGTTCGCTCCGGCGTTGCCGGCGCCCGGGCCGCTGGCCCAGATTCTTTCCCGCCTCCTCGAGCGCCGAGCCCCGATTGCCGCCCCCCGAACCCCGAGCCCCGGGCCCCGATTTTCGACCCCCGACCCCCGAGCCCCGAACCCCGAGCTCCGTCTTCGTTCTTCCGAGCCCCGAGCCCCGAGCTCCGTCTTCGTTTTCCCGAACCCCGAGGCCCGAGCCCCGAGCCCCGTCTTCGTTCACCGGGGCGAAAGGCGCGAGCGCCCAGGCGCTGGGCCGATGGGTGTCAGGGAGCGATGGCGCGCCGAAACGCTCCGGTCCCACCAGGGCGGCGAGGCGGGCAAGAATCAGGGCCAGCTTCCCCGGCGCCGGCAACGGCGGAGCGAACAGGGATGCCTGCATCATGCGCACCCGTCCCGGCGTGACCTGCGCGGGGGTCCCCTCGACCGGCGCGCCCGGCGGATGCGCCTCGAGCTGCAGGCGGACCATGGCGAGCACCGTCCCCACCTCGCGGGTAGGCGCCACCAGCTTTACCCGGTAGTCGCGCCGCTCACCGCCCTCCAGTTGAAGCTCCAGCAGCACCTCGGCAAAGCCCTCGCCGCGCAGGTCGAGGCGCGCCGCGAGACGGGAGAGCAGGCCATGGAGCACAAACAGGAAGGACTCCAGCGCGCTCAAGGAGTCCTCCAGCACGATCCCCTCCCGCAGCGCCTCGCGCACCGGGTCGGGGATGAAGCTCGCGCTCTCCTCCCCGCAGGCGAGCTGGTGGAGCGCCACGCCTTCGCGCCCCAGCCGCAGCGCAAGCTCACCTCGCGGCAGGCAAGCCAGCTCACCTGCGGTCGCGATCCCCCAGCGCGTCAGTGTGGCCGCGAGCGCGGGCGGGGGGTCGAGCAGCGCAATCGGAAGCAGGCCAAGAAATGCGCGCTCATGGCCGGGCTGGACAACCACAGCCTCGCCGCTTCCTGCCGCCACCCTGGCCACGCCGGCGGCGTTGGCGATGCCGACTCGCGCCTCAAGACCAACCCGGCGGCACGCGCGCAGCAGTGCGCCGGCGATCGCCTCCTCGCTGCCCCAGCGCGGCGTGAGCCCGCTCGCATCGAGGAGCAGCTCGCCGGGGCGCTGCCGCCGGATGCGCGGGGTGAAGCTCAGCGCCACGTCGGCCAGCGCCTCGCTGGCAGCCGCGGCGACCTCCGGCGGAGTCACCCGCACCAGCACCGCGGGCGCCCGCGTTCGCGCCTGTGCCACCGTCATTCCGGCTCGCACGCCCAGCTCCTCTGCCTCCGCCGCCACCGCCACGAGCAGGTCGCGGGACGACGCCCCGGCAGCCACGGCGAGTGGCGCCTCAGCCAGCTCCGGAACGCTGCGGCGCAGCGCCTGGAGGGGAAAGTCAGGTACCAGCAGCACCGCTAGACGCATGAAGCGGCCCTCCCCCACCCAGCCGGCCAGCCGTTAGCCATTGGCCTTTAGCTCCCCCCACCCAACCGGTCGAGAGTCGAGAGTTGAGAGTCGAGAGGCCCCCACCCGGAGAAGAAACCAGGACCGGTACCCGCTGCCAGCTCTCCAGCACTCGCCCTCCTGCTACCCGACTCCCGACGACCGAGTGCCTGGCCCACGACCCCACGACTCAATCCGATACCCATTGGCGCAGGTTCCATCTCTTCTCCCAACCTGGACTTGGACCTAGACTTGGACCTGGACCTGGACCTAGACCTTCCTGTCTTCTGCCTTTTCCCTTTTGCCTCCTGCCTTCCGCCTGTCCCCCAGAGCCGCTCGGCCCTCCCGGACAGACAAGAGTGTCTGTCCTACTGCCCTTTGCCTTTTGCCTTCTTTCTTTTGCCTTTCGCCTGCCGCCTGCTTTCTCCCTTTCTCCTCCCTTTCGCCTGTCGCCTTTTGCCTTTCGCCTGCTTTCTCCTCCTTCCTCTCGCCTCCCCGCATCACTCGCGCCTGCACGCCGAGGCCGCCAAGCCAACGCGGCGCGTCACGCTCCCGCTCGCCCCACGCTGGCGCGCCCCGCTCCAGCGCCAGCGTGATCGCCGCCCAGGCGCCGGCCCACGGCCGCTCTGCCAGCACCAGCCCTGCCACTCCCGCCCGTTCCACCGCCCGTACCAGTCGCAGCGGCAGCGCCCCCTTTCGCCGCTCCCAGCCCTCCTCCGGCCTGGCCAAGGCAATGCCGATGAGATCGGCGATGAGCACCGTGAAGCCGCCCGCCTCCAGCACCAGCTCGGCTGCCCGCACCCCTTCTGCAAGGCCGCGCGGCCGCACCCACAGCACTCTCGTGAGGTCCACTCCCGCCGCCAGTGCCGAAGCGGGATCGAAGGCATCGCTGCCGTCGATCCACGCCGTCACCTCGCCCCGGGCGGTGGCAGCCGCCACCGTCGCCATCGCCACGTCGGTACGCCCCGAGGAGAGCGGCCCGAGAAGCTCACTCACCTTGCCCTGCGGCCAACCGCCCGCCAGCAGCTCGTCCAGCGCGTCAATGCCGGTGGAGCAGCGGGGCCGGCCGCACTCCTGCCGTATCCAGCGCTGGGTGGCATGGCGCAGGAGCGCCAACGATGCACTCGGATCGCTCTCCCTGGCATCCTCTGCCGCCTCGGCGGGCGCGAAGGCATGAGAAACAATCATGGTCAACTATATTTTAGTACTGACCATTATGGTTGTCAACCTCTTTAGTTGACAACCGGCGGAAATGCACCTACATTGACAACGATAGGTGTCGTATGAGCACCGAAGGACTTGGCGCCACCGTCGCCGAGCTTCTCGGCGAGGAGCTGGCCCCGTCAGCCACTCCTGACATCGTTCCCGTACCGCTGGTCGCGGACACGATCGCGGCCGGCCCGCCCCTCATCCTCGCCGACCATGTCGAGCGCTACGAGCATCTCCCCTATTCAATGCTGCGCAATCTCGGCGTCAACCCGCGGCAGGCGGTGCTGGTGCGCCTCGGCGCCGGCCAGGACTCGATGGCCGACACCATCCCTCCCGGCGCCACGGTGCTGCTCGACCGCACGCCGGTGCGCGAGGTGACGCCACGGGGGATCTACGCGGTGCGCGAGGACGCCGGAGGTGAAGCCGGCTGCGCCATCAAGCGCTTGGTGCTCGACACCGCGGCGCGCGTGCTGATCCTCCTCTCCGACAACCCCGGCCATCTGCCACGCGCCCTCCGTCTCAAGTCCGGCCAGCCGCTCACTGACGTTATCGTCGGCCGGGTGGTGTGGTGGACGCTGCCATTTACCGGCCAGCGTTGACG
>JAZDGE010000290.1:0-11822 GCA_043807175.1 Acidobacteriota bacterium | reverse complement strand
GAAGCGGATCACGCCCACCCGGATCTTGACGCCCTCATCGATCTTCAGCACCACCTTGCGCTGGTTGGCGCCGGCCTCCTCGAGCACCGGCTCGATGGTCGCGCTGGCGTAGCCTTCCTTCGCGTAGACCTCCTGGATCGCCTGCTTGATCCGCTGCAGCTCCGCCATCCGCAGGGGGGTGGCGCGGCGCAGCGTGATGCTGGCGGTATCGAGCTTCTCCTTGATCGTCGAGGTCGAGAGCTTCTTGTTGCCCTTGAACTCCCACTCGCTCACCCGCGGCCGCTCACGCACCGTCACGATGATGCGTACCTTGCTTGGCGCCACATCCTCGCTCTCCACGAGGAGCTCCTCGATCAGGCCAGAGTCCCAGAAGCGGTGAAAATTCTGCGACACCGTCTCGGAATCGAAGGGCTCGCCGGCCGCGACTCCCAGGTAGTACTCGACCGTCTCGGCGGAGATGGTGGTTCCACCGACCACCTGCACTTCCTCCACCGTCGGCTGGCCTGGCTGAGCCGCCGGGCCCAGGGCCGCCAACAGTACGAGCGCCATACGAACAGGCAACGTAATTATCCCCACACACCCTCCCGAGCGGCCACCACCACGGTCTCGCCCGCAAGGCGCGCGACGAGCTCCTTTTCGGCGGTTTCCCGGTGTTGGATCAAGTAGTCAGAAATTGCGTCCTCGAGGAATCGCTGCACCGCCCGGCGCAACGGCCGCGCCCCATCGGCGGCCTCCACGGCAGAGCTCGCCCGCGCCGCCTCAAAGCGGGCGAAGAACAGGGCCCGGCGGGCACGTTCCGTCAGGTTTTCGAGCATGCGCTCACGTCGCTTGCCCCGGCCAGCCGACACACTCGATCGCAGTGGCTTGCCAGGGCCTCGTTGTGGGTCACGATAACACTCGTCAGGCCACGGCTCAAATGAAGCGAGCGCACCTGCTCGAAAAGGGCCTCGGCGCTGGCCGAATCGAGGTTTCCGGTGGGCTCGTCGGCGAGCAGCAGGGGGGGCGAGCTAACCAGCGCGCGCGCCACCGCTCCACGCTGCTGCTCCCCGCCCGAGAGCTCGTCAGGGTAGTGGTGCGTGCGATGCGCCAGGCCCACCGAGGCGAGCTGCTCCCGCGCCAGCGCCAGCGCCGCCGCGTGCGAGCGGCCGGCGATCAGAAGCGGCATCGCGACGTTCTCGTCGAGGGCGAACTCCGGGAGCAGGGCGTGAAACTGAAAGACAAAACCCACCTTGCGGTTGCGAAAGCGGGCGCGCTGCTCGGCGGACCATCCCGTGACGTCCTCACCGAACAGCGCCAGGCGTCCGCCATCGGGACGGTCGAGCAGGCCGAGGAGGTGTAAGAGTGTGCTCTTTCCCACTCCTGAAGGGCCGACGATCGCCAGCAGCTCGCCCACCCCGACCTCGAGATCGAGCCCGTCAAGCACCTGGACGCGGCGTTCCCCCGCGCCGTAGCCCTTGACCAGGCCCCTCGCGTGAATGGCGGACGCCTCGGTGCCAGGCATCACCATCGCACCTTCCATGCGGGCTTGGTGGCTTCGGTACCGGGTATCACCATCGTGCGCTCCTCAGCGTGTGAGCTGGCCCTGCCGACCCAGGGCCGCGCCGGCGACTGCGGGCAGCCGCTGCACGATAGTGATGCCCGATACCGATGGGGTTCTTACTCATAGCGGAGACCCGCGGAGATCTCGCGGCGGGCGGCGGCCCGGGCGGGCACCAGCGAGGCCAGCAGCGCCGCCGTCAGCGAGACCGCCAGCACCACGCCGATCTGGCCGGCAGTGACCCGGAAGGGCACGTGCGAGACGACGAAGATGCCACGCGGCAGCGGCACGGCATGGGTGCGATCGAGAACCGTCGCCACCCCCGCACCGAGGGCGGTCCCCAGCAGGCCGCCGAGGGCGCCAATGCCGAGGCCAAGCGCAATGAAAAGCGAGCGTACCCGCGCCGGGTCGAGACCGAGCGCGGCCAGCAGCGTCACATCGGCACGCTTTTCCGCCGCCAACAGCGCCAGGTTGCACAGCAAATTGAGCGCCGCGACCACGATGACGAGGGCGACGCCGAGGCCGATCATCGAACGCTCCAGTTGCAAGGCCGCGAGTAGCGGCCGGTTGAGCTCGCGAAACGACACCACCTCCACTCCCTCCGGCAAATCTCCTTGCACGACCGATGCCACCTCCCAGGCCAGCTCGGGCCGCGAGGACCGGAGCTCGACGCTTTGCAGCCCCTGCACGTCGAGCAACGCCCGGCCGAGCTCCGGTGGCGCCCAGATCACCGCCCGGTCGTCGCCCGGCCGCGCCTCGCGCACTGTGCCGATCTCGACGCGCACGCGCCGCGGCATCGGCCCAAGCGGCGTGAGCACCAGACGCGGGCTGACAATCGTGAGGGAAAGGCCGGCGCCCACGCCGAGGCGCGCCGCGAGCACGCGGTTCACCTCGACCTCGCCAAGCCCCTCGGCCAATTCAAGAGTCGCCGGGACGGTGGCATCAGCTCCCGTGCACCAGACCGCGCCACTGGCCAGCGCGCGCACATCGAGCTCGGGATGGCGGGCCCGCAGGCGGGCGAGCCACTCGCCGCCCGGCAGCGTGGCGCCAACGGCCGGCCGCAGCTCGGCGTGTACGCCAGTCCGCGTGAGCTGCTCGCGGATCGTCGCCTGGAAGCCTTCCAGCATCGCCAGGGTGATGACCAGGGCGGCGGCGCCGAGCGCCATGCCCGAGAACGAAATCATGCTGACCGTGGCGACATGGGTGCGGCGCCGAAGTCCCAGCAGGTAGCGCCCGGCGAGCAGTCGCAGCACGCCCACGCTCACTCCCACCCACCCAATTCGGGGACCGGGGTCTGGGGTCCGGGGTCCGGGGCGAGGAAGAAGCCAACAGCCAACAGCCGACAGCTCACAGCACCCCCATCCGCCCGGAAGACCGCCGTCTGGGCCCCGGGGTCCGGCGCCCACCCCGCCAGGAAAGAGACCGCGGCGGCTGCGCGGCCGGGTGGTGGTTCCTCCCGACTGCAGGCTTGCGACGTGAAGCTAGACGGAAAGGGTCTGTCAACCCAAGCCCTTGGTGGTAGGGAGTCGGCGTGAAGGTGGCATTCCCGGTCCCCGGTCCCCGGTGCCCGGTCCCATGGGTGGGTGGGCGGGAGAGCATCAGCCCTCCTGCGGGCGGAGCAGCGGGAAGAGAATCACGTCCCGAATCGAGGGCGAGTTGGTGAGCACCATGACCAGGCGATCGATGCCGATGCCCTCGCCGGCGGTCGGTGGCAGGCCATGCTCGAGCGCGAGCAGGTAGTCCTCGTCCACCACGCCCCCGCCGGCGGCCACCTGTTCCTCGAAGCGCCGTCGCTGGTCGTCGGGATCGTTCAGCTCCGTGAATGCGTTGGCCAGCTCCATGCCGGCGAGGTAGAGCTCGAAGCGCTCGGTGAGCTCGGGGTCATCCGGCCGCCGCTTCGCCAGCGGCGAAATGTCGGCGGGAAAGTCGGTGATGAAGGTCGGGTCCAACAGGTGGGCCTCGGTCGTCGCCTCGAAGACCTCGGCGAGCAGCTTGCCGCCCGAAAGACGAGACACGTTCTCAATTCCGAGCTTGGCGGCGTTTCGCTCGAGGCCCGCACGATCGGCGAGCTCCTCGGGCGCCAGATCACCGAAAGCCAGCGCGGCCTCGCGCATCGACAGGCGGCGCCAGGGCCGACCGAGGTCGAGGCGGTGCTCGCCCCAGGCAAGCTGCAGCCCGCCCGTGACCTTCTCCGCGACCCGACAGATCATCTCCTCGGTGAATGACATGAGATCGTGGTAGTCGGCGAAGGCCCAGTAGAACTCGAGCATCGTGAACTCGGGGTTGTGGTGGGTCGAGATCCCCTCGTTGCGGAAGCTGCGATTGATCTCGTAGACCCGCTCCAGTCCCCCCGCGACCAGCCGCTTGAGGTAGAGCTCGGGAGCGATTCGCAGGTAAAGATCCATGTCGAGGGCATTGTGGTGGGTGACGAAGGGCCGCGCACTGGCGCCCCCGGGAATCGGCTGCATCATCGGCGTTTCCACCTCGACAAAGCCCCGCTCGTCGAGGGCGGCGCGAAGCTCGCGCACGATTGCCGAGCGCGCCAGGAAAATGCGCCGCGACTCCGGGTTGGTGGCAAGATCGAGGTAGCGCTGGCGCGCCCGCGTCTCCCGGTTGGTGAGGCCGTGCCACTTTTCCGGCCAGGGTGCGAGCGCCTTGGCGAGAATCGTTAGGCGTTCGGCGCGCACGGTCAGCTCGCCGGTCCGGGTGCGAAAGAGCAGGCCCTCGACGCCCCAGAAGTCTCCGAGGTCGAGATTCTCGAGCAGGGAAAAAGCTTCCTCGCCGAGGACATCGCGCCGTCCGTAGACCTGAAGCCGGCCATCGCCGTCGGCAAGATCGAAGAAGGTCGCCTTGCCGTGGCTGCGCACCGCCGTCACCCGGCCACCCACCCGTACCCGAGGCGGCGCCTCCTCCAGCGTGGCGGCATCGGCGGCGGCGAAGCGAGCGGCTACCTCACTCACCCGGCCGTCCACCGGGAATCGCGGCGGATAGGGATCCACCCCGCGCCGGCGGAGCTCCTCGAGCTTCATCCGCCGGTGCGCTCGCAGAACCTCGATCGGTTCCAACTTGCTCGCCCCTCCAAGCCGTTCGAAATGGCGCTCCTGCGCGCCAAGAGCGCGGCATTCTAGCATCGTGCCGGTCTCCAGTTGCCCAGAGAAGGGGCCGAGACACGCCAGCGACCCGCTGTGCTGGCCCTGCGAGCTCCAGCGCAGTGAGGTCGACCGTCCGTCGAGGCTTGGCGCCAACCCCGGTCCCAGGAAGGGCCTCGCTGCGCCACGAGTGGGCCGAGAGCCGGCGCCCACTTCGCCCACGAGCTGGCCTAGGAGCCTGTCGGAGAAATGGCGCGGGGCGATCTGCGGCGTTGCCGCGGCTTGAGCGGTAGGCCCGCATCGCCTTCGCCGCGGCGCCTTGCATCTCGCCCCGAGGCGCTCGCAACGCGACCACACCCGATTTCTCCGACAGGCTCCAAGATGACCGTCTGGCTCGGCTACCTGCAGTGGATTCGTTTCAACGGCTTCGAGGTCCCCGCCGACCCGATCCTCAAGCCAATGGAGACCTTTCGCTGCATGGACGCAATCCTCGACCTCCCGACCCGGACGACCCTAAGGAGCGCGAGTGGCCCATGATTAACTTCATCGATCTCGGCCGGCCCCCTTCGACACCGTCCCCCTGGGCGCCTCATCGAGCGTCCTGCTGAAGGAGCGGGTGACGTCCTTTCAGTCAGGTTGTGAGTTCTGGGCGCCTCCTGTGCGGCGTGACGAGGCGGACGGCTGCGCCGCCACGGTGGTGGTCCGGAAACGGCTGCAGACGGCCGCGACCGGAGGCGGCCGACGGCTCGTGACCGGCGTCACGGCGCTCGCACCCCCGGCTCGGATCGGTAGCTCGGAACAGGGGTTCGCGAAGCTGCCGGCGAGGACGATGTTGCCTGCACCGTCGAGCACAACCACGCGATCAATCTCGGCGAGCGGCTGGAGGAGCTCGGGGATGGGCTCGCCCTTGGCGCCGAGAAGGAGGCGGAACCAGCCAGCGGGGTCGGCCTCGATCGAGGCAACCACGCTGTCGTCGATCACCACTTGATAGGTCGCCCCTCCCGCAAGCCCCCAGGCGGCGACCTCAACTCCCTCCTCCACGACGCCACCCTGATAGAGGCTCTGCCACCAGCCCGCATACCCTGCCGCCTTGCCCTCGCTCGGGCAGAGGCCCGTGGCGGCGCCACGGAACTCCCACCCCGCCCACGGATCGCATGGGTTGCTGGCGCTACCTGAGAGGATCGTCGTGCCGTCGGTCGACAGCTTGACCACGTCCAGCTCGCGCAAAGGGAGCAGCTCACTTGGCAGCAGGATGGCATCCGCAATTGCCTTGGAGGAGAAGCTCAACCACAGGTAGCCCCACTCATCGGCGGCCTTTGTGGCAACCACGCTGCCGTCCAGGCTCACCTCCACGATCACAGAAGGGGGCAGCCCCGAGGCACTCAAGAACGCTTCCTCGTGGCCGTCGCTGAAGGCCACCCAGTCGAACGCGCCTCCCTTTTGCTGCCGGGGATCTCCGCCGGAGGATTCTGCCAGGCACAGCAGGATGGAGCCCCACTCCACTGGCTCCGGCACGTCCTCCACGCATGGAGACGAGAAGCTGCCCGAAACCAACGCCCCGCTGTCACCACTCATCAGGCTTACGCGGTCGATCTCGCTCACCGGGGAAAGGCCCTCCGGGAGCGGGAGCTGGCCCCACTCGGCAATGGGGAGGGTGGAGAAGTCAAGGATCAGGGATCCGAACTCATCGGTCTGGTAGGTGCCGTAGCTGGATCCGTCCACCACCAGCGTCACCGCCTGCGCCGCGGGCAGGCCGAAGGCGTTGACCACGAGCTCCTCGGCGTTCGAGAAAAGGAGCCAGGCCACCTGCCCTGCGGCGAGGTCAGCGGCCTCTGGGCACAGGCCGGTCCGCGCCGAAGCGATGGGGTTGTACGGGTAGCCGGGGTCGCAGGGGTGCGAGGCGCTGCCGCGCAGAATCGCCTCGCCGCCGGCGCTTACCGCCACCTCGTCGACGTGGTCGAGCGGAAGCACCTCGGGGGGGAGCGGCAGGCCGCCGGCGCCGTTGGCACTGGAGAAGTAGAGCCATAGCGAGCCAAACTCGTCAACGCTGGCAGTCGTCACCGCGACACCGTTCAGCGTGACGGTGACGCTTTGCCCAGGCGGGAGGGTCCTGCCGTAGAGGGTGGCCTCCTGCAGCCCGTCGTCGTAGATCACGTAGTCGAAGGATCCCATCGCGAGGGAGTCGGCGGATGTCGCACAGAGCGTCGTGTTGCCCCACGCCACCGGGGTCGGGAAGATCGGTTGGCACGGGTTGCTGAAGCTGCCGGACAGCACTGCTTCGCTGCCGGCTGCGATCGCCACGGCGTCGACGCCCTCCACCGGCTTGAGCGCCTCTGGCAGGGGGACGCTCCCGGGTCGGCCGGGGTCGCTGGACGCCTCCAGCGACAGGTAGCCCCACGAATCAGCCACCGCGGCGCCGAGCTGCAACCCGTTCGCGAGGATCTGGTAGCTCTCGCCGGGGAGCAGGCCGCTGGCGGCCACGAAGACAAGCTGCACCTTCTCGTCGTGGAGGACGCTGGCCTCGCCCTTCAGCCGTGTGCCAGACGCGCCGCACAAGGGGGTCCAGTTGAAGTAGGCCCCATCAGGCAGCCCCACGCCGCCGGCGGACGGGCCGAGCAGGGCCGTCGCGTTCTCTCCCCGTGCGACGGCGATCACCTGCGCAGTGATCGGCGGCTGCAGCGAGCCGAGGCTCTCGGGCAGGGTCTCCCATCCCTCCAGCTCGTGGCCGGTGGCCAGGCGCACCTTGGCGGCGCCGGCGCCGTCGGTTGCGAAGCTCCGCAGCGGCGCACCGTTGACCAGCAGCATGAACGACTCACGGGGCGCAAGAGTGGTGGCAACGACCTCCAAGGTGGTGACGCTCCGCTGTGGATCCCGACGATGGTGGAGGTCAGCGATGCTCACCGTCACCTGCCCGCCGCACAGCGTTACGGCGGCGGAAAGCTGGCGGACGGTCTGCCAGGGATCGCCCTCGAGCCGCTGGCGGATGCGAGCCTGCTCGCCAGCCGCCCAACCAGTCGCGGCCAGCGTCGTGGCGATGAGGAGAAGAGCGGTGCGAGAGAGGCGGGTTTTCATGGGCTGCCCTCCTTGTCGGTGCGGCCCGGCGGCACTGAAGTCTGCCGCCGCACCCACCAAATCAGTCGTCCCCGACCGCCGGTTGATACGGGGCCAGTCGTGGCCGCCGCCCGCAAGACGCGGCGACCTCACCGCCCCTCCAACATTTGCCGGACGCTCGCCGCCGCGTCGAGCTGGCCCGGCACCTCAGCGGAGTACGCTGGCGCGGCCGCCGCGCGGAGGATGTCCCGCAGCTCATTGGGAGACAGGGAGGGGTCGAGGGAGCGCAGCAGCGCCGCGGTGCCGCTTACCAGGGGAGCTGCCATGGAGGTGCCGCTCCACGAGCCGAACCGCCCACGGTCGAGCGCCGAGTTGAGCTCGACGCCGGGCGCGCCCACCGTGAGGTTGCTGCCGAAGTTGCTGAACTCTGCCCGCCGTCCTATCTCGTCGACGGCGGCAACCGCGACCACCCTTGGGTGGCGAGCGGGGAACAGCAAGCGTGGCGCACCCTCGTTGCCGGCGCCAGCCACCAGCACCACCCCCCGAGAGGTCGCCTCCTCAAACAGCCGGGACAAAATGGGAGAATGGCCCTGAAAGGCAAACGACATGTTGATGACGTCGGCGCCGCGCCGGGTGGCGTCGTAGATCGCCCGCGCCACCGTGAACGTGGTCCCTAGGCCGTCGTCGTTGAAGGCACGGTAGGGAAGCACGCGCGCTCCGGGAGCCGCGAGGAGCACGAGACCGGCCACGAACGTCCCGTGCCCGGCGCTCTCGTCGATCTCCAGGTCGCCGTCCTCGTCGATGCCGTTGGCGGTCTCCCACGGCGCCGCATCGTTGTCAATGAAGTCACGACCAAAAGGGGCGATGTGGTAGCGGAGCAACGGGTGAGAGGGGTCGACGCCGGTGTCGATCACCGCGACCAGGACTCCTGAGCCTTTGGAGTAGGTATGGGCCTCGTCGAGGCGAGTCGCGGACACGGCGGGCTGCTCGCTGAACCACCCCGGCCCCACGTGACCATGAGCCACGGGGAAGCGCCGTCTTATGGTCTCGGGGTCGCTCAGCACCATGTTCTTCTCCAGCACCGCCACATCCTTGTCGCGGGCGAGGCTGGCGATACCAGCCTGGGCGTAGGGAGCGCCGTTCTCGGCCGCCACCGCGCCCCAGGAGAACAGGTAGAGGTCGAGCTCGGGGATGGCGCCGGCCACGGTTGCCCCGTAGGCGGCTGCCACCTCGCCCGCGCTGGCGGCGCGGGAAAGGGTAACCAGGGCCTCGGGCAAGCCGCTCGCCGGCACGCCCCCGAGCCTGAGCCGCGGCTCTCTCGGCGCGGTGTCGTCCGCAGCGGTCGGCTCCACTTCCCACACTGCGGTCAGGCCGGGCTGCTCGGGCGGGAGAACCGCCACGGGCCAGGTGGAGGCTCCGGCGCCGGGAACGGCGAGCAGGACGGCGATCGAGGTGAGTGGTGCCCAGCCATGCTTTCTCATGATTCCTCCCAGGGCCGCGGGTCCCCGTAGAGCTGAAGCGAGGCCCATAGGGCCGGGTGGGGGAAGCTCTCCCGCACGGCGAGCTGCGAGCGCCGCAGCGCTTCCCCCGCCCCCAGCTTGAGCAAGTGCTCGTAGAAGAGGGCTGTCGTCTGACGCGCCACCGTGTCGTCGATGGTCCCGGGCGCCAGCACGGCGGTCCGCACGCCGCGAGCAAAGATCGCACGCAGGATCCCCATCAGCTCCTCCCCAGGCAGCACCGAGACCTCCCCCGAGGCGCATGCGCCAAGGGTCACAAGACGCGCCGCGACCGGCGTGCGGAGGAGGTCGAGGGCAGTGAACCAACCGTCGCGCAGGCGCAGCCCCGAGCTGGCGGGAAAGCTGGGCTGGAACGCGCCGTGGGCGCCCACGTGGACCGCGTCGCAGCGGCCGAGGAGCGCGCGCAGCTCCGATGCCGGCGCCGGCTCCGCCACCTCCACACCGGGCAGTCGCGCGCCGATGTCGGCCAGCTCCCGGCGCACCTCCGGAAGCCCGGTGGTGTCCCCGGCCATGACGCCGAACCGGCGGGGGCGTTCGCTCGGCCGGCGCAAGATCGCGGCGAGGACCCGCGCCCCGGGAAGCACCGCCACCGGCCCTTGCAGCACCAGCGGCTGCCCGCCCAGCTCGAGGGCGGAGAGCGGCAGACCGTGGAGGGGGCCGTGAGGCGCAAGGTAAAAGGTCGAGGCAGCGCCGTTGTGCGCCAGCGGTGCGAGCAGCAGCTCGCCGAGCGCGGCGAGACGGCCACGCGCCTGCGCCACCAGCCGCTCGCCTGCGGTTTCCAGGTGGCGGCGGCCAAAGGCAGCCTTGGAGAGCTGAAAGCGAGCCGCCTCGGCCAGCCCCTCCACTCGCTCCCGAGCGCCGGGGAGCGTATGGGCGCGCAGTCCTGCACGGGTGAGGTGGAACGTAACCAGGTCACGCCCGCTGAAGAACCACTCCAGGTACACGTCGCCCTGACGCAGCAGCCCACGCAGCGTCGCGGCGGCGGGAAGTCGCAGGCTGGAGGTCAAGTCGCCCTGGCTGCGGTCCAGACTGATCTGCACGTCCTCAAGCTGCAGGCAGAGATGGTGAATGCGTGTTGAGAGCGTCCGGCTCGCCTGGCGCGCCCACTCCCCGCCGCGCCCCTCCTGGGCCGCGAGCAGCGCCCCCAGCTCGTGGCGAAGCTCCTCCCAGCGGCGCAGCAGCTCTGGGTCGCCGGCGGGAAGCGCGCCCCGGTAGTGCTCGAGCGCCTCGGCAAGGCCCCGTGACTTCGCCCGCGCCACCAGGGCGAACGCCTCGCGGCGGGCGCCGCTGTCGCCCCGGCACAGCAGCAGCGCGACCAGCTCCGCATACACGTCCGCGAGCCGAGCGGCAAACGCGGCTCGGTCGAGATCCGCCGCCAGGTGGGAGCGGACCGACTCCCCGTCCCGCACGGCGCGGCGGAGGTGGCGCAAGGCGAGCGCGGTATCTTCAGGGGCGACGGCTGCGGCCAGGGTTCGGCAAGCCTCGATGGTCACCCAGGGGGAGCGAGGCCCACACTGAAGCGCCTCACGGCAGCGGGCCGCGGCCGCACGGGGGCGGCCCTCGGCCAACAGCGCCCGCGCCGCCGCCACCCTCGCACGGGCGGCCGGCACCGCCAGGCCTGCCCTCTGGAGGAGGACCGCGGCCCGGTCCAGCTTCACAGCGGGGACAGCGATCCCGCCCGTGGCCGCCTCGACCCGCAGCTCCGCGGCGGCCACGCGTTGCCCCACACGGCAAAGAGCGCCGGTGGCCGCGGCGATCCGCTCCGTCGCGTCGGGAGTGTGCAGATGAAGCGATGCGAGGGCCGCCAGCGCGTCAAGCTGGGCGGCGGTATCGTGGCGGCCGGCGGCAACGCAGCGTGGTGCCATGGCGTCGGCGAGCGCCAGGGCACGCTCGGGGTGGCCAAGGAGCAGCTCCAGCCTGCCCGCCGTCAGCCGCGCCTCGAACAGCAGGTTGTCGTCCGCGAGCCGCTCGGCCTCCCCAGCGATCTCGTTCAGCTCCGCGAGGACCCCAGGGTCGCCCCGCAGCCCCCGCACCTCGACCGAGCCGAGGCGGGCCTGCAGCGCGGTGGCCGTACACCCCTCGGCGGCGAGCGCGACCGCGGCGGCGTCGTACGCTGCGGCAGCGCGGCGGAAGTACCCCAGGGCCTGGTAGGCCCCGGCCTGGTTCGCCAGCAGCAGCGCTCGGGTCCGGCGCTCGTCCGGGGGGAGCACGCGGCGCGCCCGCCGCCAGAACGCGAGGGCTTCCCGCAACCGGTCGCGACCGTCCGCGAGCCCCCCGAGGTTGATGAGCGCGGCGGCGGTCCCCGCCCGGTCGCCGGCGGCGGTGAAGACGCGGAGCGCCTCGCTGCCGTGGCGGGACGCCGCACGTTGCCTTCCCAGGCAGGCAAGGGCGTCCATCAGCATGAGATCCACCTGCGCCACCCGCGCGAGGTCCCCCGCCCTCCGGAAGATGGCCCGGGCACGGCCGAGGAGCGGCTCGGCGGCGGCCGGGTGGCCGCGGAGCTGCTCCGCCGTACCGCGCGCCCACAATGTCCAGGGGAGCAGGCCAGGCGCCCCTTCAAGAGCGCCGTTCAGCAACGCATAGGCGGCGGGGAGTTTCGCCGAGTCGGCCCGCACTCGGCGCTCCACC
>JAZDGE010000289.1:0-2418 GCA_043807175.1 Acidobacteriota bacterium | reverse complement strand
GGCGCTCGGCAACCAGTACCGCGCCCTGCTCCCCCATGTCGCCCACCGTTCGGATCTCAACTACGTGATCGGCGAGATGATCGCCGAGCTCAGCGTCTCCCACGCCTATGTCGAGGGCGGCGACTGGGAGAAGCCCGAGCGTCCCAAGGTCGCCCTCCCCGGCGCCCGCTTCGCCCTCGACGAGCAGGCCGGCCGCTACCGGATCGCCAGGATCTTCGCCGGCCAGAACGAGGAGGAGCGCTACCGCGCCCCGCTCACCGAGATCGGCGTCGCCGTCAAGGCGGGCGACTACGTCCTCGCCATCGACGGCGAGGAGCTCAAGGCCGCCGACAGCCCCTACCGGCTGCTGCGCCACGAGGCCACCCGCCCGGTAAGGCTCACCGTCAACGACAAGCCCGAGGCGAAGGGTGCGCGCGAGGTGGCCTTCAACCCGATCACAAATGAGACAGATCTCATTTACTTCGACTGGGTGGAGGCCAACCGCGCGCGGGTCGAGCAGGCGACCGCCGGCAGGGTCGGTTACTTCCACGTCATCGACATGGGTGAGGACGGCCTGCGCGAGTTCATCAAGTGGTACTACCCGCAGATTCGCAAGCAAGGCATGATCGTCGACGTCCGCGGCAATGGCGGCGGGAGCGTCTCCGAGATGCTCATCGAGCGCCTGCGCCGCACCCTGCTCGGCACCGGCTTCTCGCGCAACAGCGAGGACCCCGGCACCTACCCCGACGCCACCTTCTACGGCCCGATGGTGTGCCTGATCAACGAGACCTCGGCCTCTGACGGCGACATCTTCCCGTACATGTTCCGCCAGGCCGGGCTCGGACAGTTGATCGGCAAGCGCACCTGGGGCGGCGTGGTGGGCATCTCGGGTCGCGGGCCGCTGCTCGACGGCGGGCAGATCTACGTACCCGAGTACGGATCCAACGCGGTTGACGGCGCGTGGATCATCGAGGGCCACGGCGTCGACCCCGACATCGTGGTCGAGAACGACCCCGCCGCGCTGCTCGCCGGCCGCGACCCCCAGCTCGAGCGCGCCATCGCCGAGGTCGAGGCCGCAATGAAGGTCAAGCCGCACACCCTCCCGGCCCGCCCCGCCGCACCGGTGAAGACGAAATAGTCAGCCCTGGCCCTTCGCTGGCCGCCTCCCCGCGGAGGCGGCCACCTTGCCTCCTGGCGCCAACTTCACGTCAATCGTGGAGTTCTGCGGCCCAAGACCCGCGGCAGGAGGATCACCACCGCCAAGCGGGCCGACGGGACGCCCGATGAGCGCCAGCTCGCGAGCGCCCGTGGGGCGGCCCGGGCTGCCGTCCCCTTCGATTCTCTTCTCGATGATTCTGCGGCCCACGGGCTGACTCGGTGACCGGGCGGCTACCTGGTGCGCTCGTAGATCTCGGCGAAGCGCTCGTGGATGGTCAGGAAGGCCTCGAGCAGGGCGGGCTCGAAGTGGTCCGGCGAGGTGCGATCCCACCCGTGGGTGAACGCGCGCACGGTGGTGGCGTGGTCCATTGCCGGCTTGTAGGAGCGCCAGCTCCGCAGGGCGTCGTACTGGTCCGCGAGGCCGCTGATCCTGCCCTCGATGGGTATCGCCTCGCCTCTCAACCCGAACGGGTAACCGCTGCCGTCCCACTTCTCGTGGTGGCTCAGCGCCACCGAGGTGGCCATCTTGAGACGGGGGTGGTCGCCGATGATCCGCGCGCCGTACACCGTGTGCTTGCGCACCTCCACCCACTCCTCGGGCGTCAGCTTGCCGCTCTTGCGCAGGAGGTCGGGGTGGGTGTGGATCTTGCCCACGTCGTGCATCTGCGCCTGCAGCCGGATCGACCGCACGAAGCTGCCGGGCAGGCCCAACCGCTCCGCCAGGACGGCGCAGTACTCGCCGACGCGCTGGATGTGGGCGCCGGTGTCCTCGTGGTGAACCTCAGCCGCGCGGGCCAGTGCCGCCACGGTGTAGGCGAAGGCGTTCTCGGTCTCGCTGACCTGCAGTGCGAGGGAGCGGAGAAAGAGGCTCTGGGTGACGAAGCTCTCGAGGACGGCTGCATCATAGGCCGTGACCTCCCGGCCGTAGCTGAGCAGCAGGATGCACAGATCAGGGCTGAGGTAGCAGACGGCATTGGCCGGGTGCACACCCAGCGCGGCGAGCCCGGCCGGGAGCCAGGTGGCGGCGGGGTTGCTCAGGTCCTTGCGGTTGTAAAACTCCAGACGGGGCGCCAGCTTGGGAATCACCTCGGGAGGGAGGAGAAGTGGCATCCGCCCCTTGGTGATGCCCTCCACCGCCCTGCAGTAGGCGGACCACGACCACCCGCCGCTGCCCGCCGGAAAGCCCACGAGCGCCATGGCGGGCTTCTCGGGGTCGTCGACCGGACCGCGAATGATCTGTGCCGCGAAGGCGTCGACGCTGGCTCGCAGGTCGAAAGTGAG
>JAZDGE010000288.1:0-2402 GCA_043807175.1 Acidobacteriota bacterium | reverse complement strand
TGTTCGTGAAGATTCTCAGCGAACAAGCTCGAGCAGGCGCCGCACGACGGCGTCGGGTCCACCGATAGCGATGTTGAGCAGCACGCACTTGGCGGTGGTGAAGAGGCGTTCGTGCTGGCTGCGCAAGAGGTCGGTGCGGGTCTGGTCGAGGCCGGCCAGGTGGCCGTTCAGGAAGGGGACGGCCTTGCCGGTCGCGCCCGGCAGTTGGCCGCCGGCCAGCAGGCGTGCCGCCTCGCGCGGCTCGAGCTCCTTGACCATCGGCAGCACCGCGTCGGCGGCCAGGATCACGCAGACATGGGGGGTCGTGCGCCGCACATGGCGGCGGCCGCTCCCAAGCCAGTAGGGATCGAGCATGATGCGGCCGCGCTTCGAGGCGGCGGTGCAGACCGCCGCGCCCCGGTCCAGCGGGCAGGTGTCGTCGGGGTGGTCGACATGGCAGCCATCTCTGCTTGTGACGAAATTCTCAAGCTTCGAGCGCTCCAGCAGCTTCTCGATCTCGGGGAGCTTCGCCACCCACTTTGACTTGAGGTAAAGCTTGCGCTCCGGCAGGTCGGCCACCGGCGTCGGGCCGCCGAGGCGTACGAGCAACGCGTCGGCGGCGACCAGCTTGACGCCATCCTGCTCCAGCGCCCGGGCAAGCAGCCCGGTCCGCCCGGAGCCGGGAGCGCCCCAGATGAGCAGTCCCGCGCCCTCGAGGTCGAGCGCCGCGGCGTGGGCGAGCAGCGAGCCGGAGCTGCGCGCGGCCGCCTCGGCCGCCAACTGCAGGGCCAGCGAGCGCACCTGGCCATAGAACGCGGTGTTGAGCACGAAGCCGGTCGAGGTGTCGAGCGAGATCGCCGCCGAACTCTCGCGCCCGGGCAGGTCCTTGACCGCGTAAATCACCGCGTGCGGCTCGAGGTCGCCCTCAAGCGGTGCGGGGTAGAAGTTCTCCTGGAAGAAGTCGGCGAGGTGCGGCGAGGACGTCCGCAGTTGCACCACGATGCCGGCGATCGCCGCGTTCCACTCGAAGTACGAGTCGCCCGGAAGGTGCGCCTCACACTCGGCCAGCAACGCGTTGCGGGTCTCGAGGCCGGTGACGGGCCGGGTCTCGACATAGTCGGCCACCTTGGTGAGCACGTTGTTGAGGGCGCGCGGACGCAGCCGGCGCGGCTCCTCGAGGCGAGCGAGCGCCTTCTCGATGCGCCTGGTTCCCTCCTCCAGCCGCTCCATCGAGGTCGCGAACGAGAGCCGGATGTGCTCCCCGGTGCCGAACGCCTCGCCCGGGATCACCGCGACATGCGCCTCCTTCAGGAGGTAGTACGCGAGCCCGTAGGTGTTGCGGATCGGCGCGCCGCCGAACTCGCGGTCGAGGTAGCGCGCGATGTTGGGCATGACGTAGAAGGCGCCGGCGGGCGAGTTGCACGACACGCCCGGCAGCGCCCGCAGGCGGTAGACGACGAAGTTGCGGCGGCGCTCGAACTCCTGCCGCATCCGCTCGACCTCCATCGCACACTCCGCCAAGGCCGTCACCGCGGCCTTCTGCACGAACGAGGTGGCGTTCGAGGTGTTGTGCGACTGGACCTTCGAGCAGGCCGCGACGATCTCGCGCGGCCCGGCGGCGTAGCCGAGCCGCCAGCCGGTCATCGAGAAGGCCTTGGAAAAGCCGTTGATCACGACGGTGAGCTTCTTGATCTTCTCGCCGAGCGACGCGATCGAGGTGAAGCGCCTACCGTCGTAGATCAGCTTCTCGTAGATCTCGTCGGAGATCACCCAGATCTGCTCCCGCGCGCACACCTCGGCGATTTCCTCCAGCTCCTCGCGCGAGTAGGCAGCCCCGGTCGGGTTGCAGGGGTAGTTGAGGATGAGGGCCTTGGTGTTCGGCGTGATGGCGGCGGCAAGCTCGCGCGCGCGCAGGCGAAAGCCGTCCTCCTCCCGGGTCGGCACGAACACCGGGTTGGCGCCGCACAGCTTGACCTGATCCGGGTACGAGACCCAGTAGGGGGCGGGAATCAGAACATCGTCGCCGGGCTCGTAGAGCGACTGGGCGATGATGAACAACGAGTTCTTGGCGCCCGGCGAGACGATCACCTCGTCGGGCGAGAAGTGAAGCCCGTTCTCGCGCTCGAGCTTCTCGCAGATCGCCTGCTTCAGCTCAGGGATGCCGTCGTTGGCCACGTACTTGGTGAAGTTGGCGTCAAGCGCCGCCTTGGCGGCGCGCTTGACCACCTCGGGGGTGGGAAAGTCGGGCTCGCCAGCGGAGAAATCAACCACGTCGATACCCTGCGCCTTCATCGCCAGGGCCCGGGCGGAAATGCGCAAGGTGGGCGAAAGCGCGATGCGGTTCACCCGTTCAGTAAGCATGGCTGCCCCCCACCCGGGACGAACCCGGGGTTCGGGGTTCGGAGCTCGGGGTTCGGGGTTCG
>JAZDGE010000287.1:0-3279 GCA_043807175.1 Acidobacteriota bacterium | reverse complement strand
CGGGCTGGACGAACGGCGACAACGGCGCCGCGCGCTCGGGGCGATCACTGGCCGCGGCGCCGACCGAGGCCGACGCCTTCTTGACCGCCATGATCTCGCGCAGGTCCGCGATCCGCGTCGCCGCCTCCGGCTTGCGGCTGGTCGCCTCGCCCGGGCTGGTGGCGGTGCGTGCCTCGCCCGGGCTGACCGCGGCGCCCGCCTCGCCCGGCTTCGGCTTTCGCTTCAAGCGAAAGATGTTGCCGCACTTCTTACAGGTGAAGCGCAGCGCCTTGTCGCTGGGGAGCTTAACGTCGGCGACCGAGTACTGGGTCTGGCATTTTGGACACGCGAACTTCACCGGCCGTTTACCCGTCTCGCCATCGCCAATGTCTATCGCTCAGAACGGCATGGTCTCGATCTCGGGGAAGGGCACTGCTTCGCCCGAGTCGTCGGTGGCCCCCTCGGTGGGGCGCGGGGTGAAGCTCTGGTAAAAGCGGTTCACCGCGTCGGCGTAGCTCGCGGCCATGGCCTGGAAGCAGTCGAAGTGCAGCACGAAGGCCTCCTCCCCGACGACGACGAACACCTCCTCGATCGCCCGCGGGTACTGGAGATTCCCTTGGAAGGCGTAGACGCCGGTGATCGAGGCGGCCTTCTTGCCCGCCACGGTGACGCGCTTCTTGCTCGCGAGCTTAAACATCGGCATCTTGCTCAGGCGCTCGTCGAGCGCCCGCAGCGCCACCTGGATCGGGTCGGCACCCGCTGGCACCGGCACCCGCCGCACGTGCAGCACCGCGTCGTCGGGGCCAGCCGGCACGAACTGGACCTCATCCGGGTTCTTGCCGGTTTGGCCGCCCTCTCGGATCGTCCAGCCGGTGGGCACCTGGGCCGAGAACAGCCTTCCGGGCGCCACGTAGGTCTTGACCTCGTCGCCGAAGAGGCCGGCTGAGGCCGCGCCAGGCCAGCCGAGCCAAACGGCCGCGAGCACGACGCTCGTCATCACCGGTCGCAGCGTCACCTTTGTCGCCTCCATCCTGGACAACCCTCGAGCGCGCGCGATCATGCCCATGCCTTTTGCGCCGTCTCAGGTCTGGCGCTTCTCCATATGCCGCACCGCGACGTTGGCCATGATCCGGCTGATGACCTGTTGCTCGCGCGGCGTGTGGGTGACGAACTGAAAGCCGATGCCGCGCACCCGATTGGCCTCGCGGTCGAGCTCGCGCCGCACCGAGGCGACTGTCAGCTCGAGGGGCTGCGACACGCCTTGGGCAAGCGTCACCGGAAAGATCATGCCCACGCTCGGGGGGATATCGGTTTCGAGAAACCCCCCGGTCTTGCTCACGTCCACCAGGTTGCGCTGCAAGGTGATGCCCAACACCTGATAGGCCGCGTCGAGCGCCACCGGATAGCGCGAGCCGCGCCGCAAGTCATCGAGGCCAGTGGGCAGGGTCTCGACCAGGGGCTTCATGCGCGTGGTCAGCGGGATACCCGGCGCGAACTCGACGCCCACGCCGCAGGCCAGCCGGTTGTCGGCCTTGGTCCGGATCCAGCGCACGATTCCGGCGGTGCGCAGCACGTTCTCTTCTTGTTCGAGGACGATCTCGAGCAGTACGACTTGGCCGGCGCGCACGCGGATTTGGCCGGGCACGAACACGCCACCCAGCGGCCCCTCGTGGGCATAGGCCGAGATCAGGTCAGCCCGTGAGGGGTAGCGAGCGACCAGCTTCTTGACCACTTAGCACCTCGTGCCCGACGCGCGCGGCGGCGCCGGCCCTGCGCCCGCATAGAGGAACGGGCGTTCAATCCTCCCATTTGGGCGCACGCTTGTCCAGAAACGCCTCGATTCCCTCGGCCATGTCGGGCAGCTTGGCCAGCTCCTCCTTGAAGGCACGCTCCGCCGCGGCCAGCTCGACGGTGTAGGCGGTGCCGAAACGCCGGCGCACCAGGCCCGCGGTCAGGCGCAGGACCGCGGGGCTGCGCTCGGCGAGCTGCGCCACCAGCGCCCGCAGCTCCTCCCCGAACTTCTCGGGGGCAAAGACGCGCGACAAGAGGCCGAACTCGCGGGCGCGCTCGGCGCTGATCGGGTCGCCGGTCAAGATCAGGTCCGAGGCCATGGCGCGCGCGCACAGCGCGGGTAGCGCGGCCACGCCCACCGGCGGGAAGCAGGCGATTTTGATCTCGGGAAAGCCGACCACGGCCGCGCGCGAGGCGACCACCATGTCGCAGGCCAGGGCCAGCTCGAAACCGCCGCCGTAGGCCGAGTTGTCGAGGGCGGCGAGCGTGACCTGCGGCATGGCGTGCAGCCGGTTCAAGACGCCGTGGAAGCCGGCGAGCATCGCCGCCACGTTGGGCGGCTTGTGGTTGGCGACGTGGATGCCGGCGGAGAAGACCCGCGCCTCGGGCGTCGCGTCGAGCACCACCACCGACGCCGGTGTCGCCCGCACGCCGTCGAGGGCTTTCCCTAGCTCGTCCAACAGCTCCGGGGTCAAGATGTTGAGCGGCGGATTGTTCAACGTCACCCACGCCACCCGTTCGGTCTGTTCGACTTGGATCATGCTCATCGCGCACTCCCTTCGTTGGCGGCGCTCGTGCGCACCATACATGACTCTAAGGAAGCCAGGAAACCAGGGGCATCGCCAGGTTGCCGCCCGGTCCTAGCTTTCTGGTTTCCTGCGCTGGCGCACCTCAGCGATCTCTTCGCCGGATTTTTGCCAGCGCCGGCGCCGGCCGCTAGCCTGTCTCGCCATGTGGTCCCTGATCAAGCTCGCCATCGTTGCCGTGTTCTTCTCGGCCGTCGCCTACGGCCTGTTCTTCGTCGACCTCGCCGGCAAGCCGCTCTTTGGGCACCTGACGGAGGTGTGGCGCTCGCCGGTGGTCCAGGCCAAGGTCGAGCTGGTGCGCCTGCACCTGCGCAACCACATCGAGGACCGGCTCGCCGCGGTCGCGGAGTCGCAGACGCGGCGCGCCGTGCGCGAGACCCTGGGGCCGCAGCCCGATCAGATCGATGACCGCGACCGCGCCAAGCTCAACGAGATCATCGCCGACGGCGAGTGACTCGATCCCGGTGTCTCCCATGGCCGCCGCGGCTGGGCGCTGCTATGGTGGCCCGACGAGGAGCCGCCGACACCGATGCGCCAGATCGAGCTGACCAGCTCCCCCAAAGGCTACACCCTCGACCTGGACAAGGTTCGTGATCCGGCGGCCACGGTCGAGCACGCCATCGCCAAGCTCGCCGGCAACGCCAAGGTCGAGCTGGTCCAGCGCTGGAGCGCGGTGGACAAGGCCTTTGCCTTCACCAGCGTC
>JAZDGE010000286.1:0-5232 GCA_043807175.1 Acidobacteriota bacterium | reverse complement strand
CCTGCCGAGGACGCTCCAGCGATAGCCACCCTCAACCTGCGACCGTTCCAGCCTCCGGACGCTGCCGTCCCCTTCCACCACCTCGGCCCAGACGAGGACCTGGAGGATCTCCTGGCTATGGGCGCCGGCGTTCATCGCCAGGGCGCCCCCGACCGAGGAGGGAATGCCACCCAGGCACTCGATTCCTGCCAAACCGGCGGCAATCGACTGGCGCACCAGGCTCGCCAGCGAGGCGCCGCCGCCGGCCCGCAACCGCTCGCCGGCTCGCTCGATTCGCGCCAGCTCGCCTTCGAGCGTGATCACGACGGCCTCGACGCCCTCGTCGGGCACGAGCGTGTTTGCCCCCACACCCAGCATCAGCCAGGGCACGCCGCTCTCGCCGCAGACACGCACCACCGCGGCCACGCCCTGGGTCCGCCGGCAGCGGGCGAGCAGCCGCGCCGGCCCGCCGATCCCAAGCGTGGTTCGCCGGGAAAGCGGAACCCCGGGCTCGACTCGCAGATCGCTCGCCGGCAGGAGGGCGAATCGGCTGACCAACGAGGTCCAGCCGGTAAGTGAGGACTCGCCATCCACTCGTTCAGAGCTCGTGATCACTGCCTCCCTGGCTGCATGTGTTGGCACAAGCTGTCACCTCCTCGTTCGTGGCTGAGAGCTGTCAGCTTCTGCCCCTCCGCTCACAGGCGGCTCCACGATCACCGGCCGTGGCGTCGTCCCTGGCGAGCTTGGCACACGATTTGCTTTCGTCTTGGTGCGGTCAGGGATCGAGGCCACGTCCTGAACGCACACATCCAACCTCCTCCTTCTTCCTGGCGGGCGACCTAGCCCGCCCCTTTTCTTTTTCCCCTCCGCGCCCGCAAGGCGCCGGTCTCCGCTTCGCTCCACCGTCCGGCCAAGGTCAGGATGGTCGACTGCAAGAGCAAGCAGCTCATTTGGTTGCAGCGGGCAGAGCGATCAGATGGTCGCCAGCCGGGCCTTGCATCTGGACGCCGTCCTCGCCCACCGACTCCAGGCGCCAGCGCTGACCCGCGGGAGAGGTCCACACCCGGGCGCCGTCGCCGCCGACAACGGTGACTTCGCCATTGAGCTCGAGCGCGACCGCCCCAGAGGCGTGGGGAAGCAGCCGCGGCCCGGCGGGCAAGTTGAGCCCGGAGGCGACCAGCTCTGGCGGGCCACCCTCGCGCTGGCGAAACACCGCGACCTCGAGGACCAGCCCGCCGGCCTCGGGAAGGTGCCGCTGGCCGACCACGCTGGCAAAGAAACGCACCCCTGGCGCCGGGCGGGCGAGCAGCGATTCCAGCACCGCAAGCCGGCGCGCTTGCAGGTAGCCGGCCCGCCAATTCCCGGGCGCTGCCGGCACCGCGACGATCTCGTCCAGCACCGGGGGTTGTCCAGGGCGTACGAGCGGCGTCATCACCCCGGCCACGGCCACCATGCTCCCGGCTTCCAGCACCGCCAGCAGCCTGCCGGTGAGCTGGGGCGAGTCGCTCATCGGGGCATCCTCGCCGACCACCCAGGCAGCCTTGGGGAAGCTCTCCACATGGGCGCGGTAAAGCAACCCCTGCCCGGGAGCGAGCTGCAGCGCCAGCTCACCGGGCGGGGTCGCAAGCAGCAACAGGAGCAGTGCCAGCATGGACCGAGTTTACCCGATCGCTCGGGCATGGGCTCTCGGGTATTGGCTACCGTCGAGAAGTGCCGCGATCACCCTTCGCGTACTGCAAAAGTTGACTCATTCGTCAAGATCTTGCCCCGGTAAGACTTCTAGGCGCGCCCATCCATATCCTCGGGACTCGCTTGGATCAGGCCGCCGAGCACCAACAGAATGGCCGCGACCGCGAGCGAGACTGTGCCTACAAACAGACCGGCAAAGTGAAAAAGCAAGACCGAGTCGACCGCGGGGATGACCGCGCAGGCCAGCAAGACAAGTCTGGCGCGCGGCATACCGCTGGCCAGGATGACCACGATGCTGAGGAGGATGAGGTGGGCCGAGAACATCAGCCACAGCGCCTTCACAGCGGCGACCAGAAACGGCTTGGCGCCGCTTGCTTGGATGGCAGTGGACACCGAGTTGTAGCCAGTTGCGTGGAAGGCCGCCGTGCCTGCCAAAACCACGCCTGCTGCGATGATGAGCCAGCGACTCAGTTGCCTGCAACGAGCCATGAGAGCACCCTCCTTCACTCTGGCATCTGCTTTCAGCGGCACCTGGCGCCCCGCATGAGCTGCACGGCCACGGGTCGCTTAAACCCTTGCGCGGGTGGAATGATAACCCTGGAAGCCATTTGCGCAGCGGCCCGCCACGCCTCTGTCAGCTCAGTCTAGCCAGCGACCTGAAAGCGAGCGTACAGAAACGGCTGCTGTACGCCCGCAGGTGTCTGGTGTACCTCTCGCTCAGCCTCAATGACGAGAAAGCGAGAACCGAGCGCGCCTGCCAGAGTGTCGACGTCGTAGCGCATCACCTCCATCCCACTGCACCGCGGTGGTCCGTCAGATGCGAAGGTTGCAATGATGACGTGCCCGCCTGGCCGGATGCACTCGCAAATACGGTCAACATATGCCGCACGATCACCGCTGTCGGTCAGAAAGTGAAAGACAGCCCGGTCGTGCCAGAGCGCCCGTCGACGGTCAGGGCGAAATCCGCTTCCGGATACGACGCTTGCGATGCTGCGGCGGCTCTGGCTCACCCACCGCTCGCCGTGGTGGGTCTTCCCGGCGCCGACCCGGCACGGCCTTGCCTGGAGCATTGCCGTAGACGCCGGCCCCCTAAACCGCTCCAGCCTGCAGTCCGCGTTCCACCGGGCGCTCCTCAAGAGCCACGTGCGCAAGGCCGCGCACGTGCAGGCACTCGGTGCGCGGGGTTCCGCGCCGCTCCGCCCGCCCACCCGGCACTCGTGACCCCCCGCACCCCCCTCTCGCCGGGAGCAAGTCCCGGTTCGCTCGCGTCACTCCTGGGCGACGCACCTGTTGGAGGATGGGGTCAACCTGCGGACGATCCAGGTCTACCTCGGGCATGGCAGCCTGCGGACGACGGCGCTCTACACGCACCTGACCACTCGAGTGCACGATGCCGCGCGTTCGCCGATCAACGCCTTGGCCGATGGGCTCATCGCCGCTGGTCCGCCGTTTGATCCCAAACCGGTGTTTGAGGTAGACGAGTCGCAGCCCGAAGATAGCGTGTAGCGACACTTTGCCCGCATGCTCGAGCTGGCGGAGGTGTTCCGCCGCTTCGGCTCGGAGTACCGGGAACGCTACGGCGCCCGCATGCCGCCGTCGCACCGCAACGCGATGGAGGCGATCGACGCGTGCCGGTCTTCGGTCGCGGGGGGGCCCTGCGACAACACACCCTCCCACCCGTCGCAGATGCCCCCCCGAGCCCCCCGCGCTCGCAGGAAGTGGATCCCGTCTCGCTTGCCCTCGATGGCCACGTCTGGCGCTGCGACAACGGCGAGTGCAACGCGGAGCGGTATGCCTATCACTCCTGCCGCAACCGCTCGTGTCCGAAGTGCCACTGGGAGCAGACCGAACGCTGGCTCGCGCTCCACCGCGCCAGGCAACCTTCCTGCCCGGACTTCCTGCTGACCGTGACGTTGCCTGCCGAGCTGCGAGGCCTTGCACGCTCCCACCACCGGGTGGTGCTCGGCGCTCTGTGCCGCTCGGTCGCCGCCGCGGTGCTCAAGCTCTGCCGGGACGAGGCGTTCCTCGGCGCCCGTCCCGCCATCCTCGTGTTGCTCCATACCTGGACCCGCGACCTGCGGTACCACCCCCATGTTCACCTGCTGGTGAGCGCTGGTGGCCTGGATGAGAGCGGGCATTGGGTGGCGACTCGCCATGCCGACTACCTCGCCCCAGCCAAGGCGCTTGCGATCATCATTCGAGCGAAGATGCGGCATGCTCTCCGGCAGGCCGGTCTCCACCACCAGGCTGCACCGTCGGCGTGGAAGAAGCCCTGGATCCTCCAGTGTCAGCACGCCGGCAACGGGGACAAGGTGCTGGACTACCTCGCTCACTATGTGTTCCGCGTCGCGATCACCAACAGCCGGATCGAGGCGATCGACGAGTCCGGCGTCACCTTTCGCTACCGTGACCGCTCAACCGGCGAGACGAAGCACTGCACGCTGCCGCCTTTCGCCTTCATCGCCCGCTTCCTCCAGCATGTCCTTCCGAAGGGCTTCGCCAAGATCCGCTCCTACGGCCTGCTGGCGCCGCGACACCGCAGGCTCCTGAAGCTGGCGCACGCGCAGCTCGGCCAGCGAGCCGACGCACCGCCGGTGCGAAGCACCTCGGTGCCGAGCACCACCGCGTGCCAGCCGGCCCATCGCTGCCCGGCCTGCGGGGTGGGAATGATGCACCGTGTGCAGGCTCTGCCGCCCCGGCGAGGTCCGCCGTGACGGATCAGCGTGCTTGCCGCCTGATTGTCGTGCCGCCCTCGCTGGTGCTGGCCGGAGTGTTGCCGAGGCTGGCCAGGACGCCTCGCTGGCCGCCCCTGCGTGGCCGCCACGGACTGTCCCCGCGCCTTCGCGGTCGCGTGACCACCCCCGCCCGCCTGATTCGGCCCGTTCCTGGCTGGCCTTGGCGAGGCGCCGCGGAAAGGCGATTGAAAACCCAAGTACGCCTCGGCCCCACCGTCCGCCGCAGGCGCCTTCAGTTCAACCCAGGGTTTTGTCGCGTGCGCCGCGCGACGAGCGCCGCCCGACAGCTTGGGCCGCTCCGCGCTCTCCCGCCCGCACCACCCTCACCCGCGACAAGAATCCTCTATTCGTTAGCCGTCGTCGACACGGCCGGTCCAATACTCAGGATGCCTGTGGTGATGCATGACGGCGACTATTACGACACCCTCGGCGTTGGCCGAATAGAGAAGGCTGAAGGGGAACCAGTGGAGAATCTTGCGCCGGATCGACCCACGCAGAATCGGCGCCGCCTCGGGAAACTGGAGAATGGCCGCAATTGCATCCTTGACCGCCTTCACGAACTCGCGAGCGACACGCGGAGAGCGAGACCTGTAGTAGCGGATCGAGTCCAGGAACTCCGAGCGCGCTGCTGGTAGGAAACGAGGGGACGTCACCGCAGCAGATCTTCAGCTTCCCTCAGCACCTGCTCGGCGGCGATCGCCTGGACTTCACCTGCGCGGTAGGCGTGCAGTCGTCTTTCCGCTTCGGAAGCCCAAACTTCGGCGGCCTCGTCCTCTGAGAGCTCGTCCAGGCTCTCGATGAGTCGCTCCGCAAGCCTGGCGCGCTCCTT
>JAZDGE010000285.1:0-3042 GCA_043807175.1 Acidobacteriota bacterium | reverse complement strand
GCCGGTTTCAAGGGCCATGATGCGACCACGACGCCGGCGCGAGAGGCGCTGGCGGGGCTGCGCATCGGCGCGATCAACGCCCACCAGAAGGTCCTCGGCAGCGAGTACGTGCTTGCCCCCGACGCCCGCGAGGACGACGTGAGGGCGGCGTTCAACCTGATGGTCAAGCACCTCGCCGGGGCCACTCCGGTGTGGGCATGGGACGCGCCCCTAATCGGCGCCGACTACTCGGGCCTGGTGTACAAGCTGTTCACGCGCGGCAGCGAGGACATCATCGTCGCCTGGAGCAACGCCGAGGGAACGCTCTCGCTCGAGCTCGCGCCGGCCGGCGAGGAGGTGCAGATCAAGGAGGTGAACGCCACCACCTTCGGCGAGCGCCGCGGCGCGCTCACCATCTCGGTCCGGCGGCTCGCCAGCGTCCCGGCTGCGATTCATGTGCGGCCGCTCGCGCAGCTCGTGTTCCTTGTCGTGGTCTCCGATCGGCCGGGTTTCGGCTGGCTGGACGAGCTGCAGGTCGGGGGCGCCGGCTCGCGCCCCCGCCGCCGCCTGCCTCGCGGTTAGGCTGTTCGAGCTGGCCCGGGCCTTGACGGGTGAGGCACGTCGGTGGGGCAGGCATTCGGGTGGGGGACGGACGGGTGGGCCTTTTTTGGTGGGGAACGGTGGAAACTGCCGACTCTCAACTCTCGACTTCGCTCATCGTCCTGCCGGCGCTCACTTGTCGTCGACCGCCGCATCAGCCAAGCTATGCCGAGGCGGAGGTGCGAGTCCTCAGGCGATGGAGATCGAGGAGCTGGAACGAGAGATCGCGCGCTTACACGAGGTGAGCTTTGCCTGGGCGCTGGCCTGCTGTGGCTGGCGCAGTCAGGAGGCCGAGGACGTGCTCCAGTCGGCCTATGTCAAGGTGCTCTCCGGCCGCGCTCGATTCGGCGGCCACTCGACCCTGAAGACCTGGCTTTTTGGCGTGATCCGCAACACCGCCCGCGAGGAGCGGCGGCGCGCATTGTTCCGCCGGCTTCGCCTGCTCCCGCTCGCCGAGCAGGAGGAGCCTGCGGTGGAGCCTAGGGCGGAGCACGAGGCGGAAACCAACGAGCGCTCGAGCCAGCTTGCGACCGCCTTGGGTGCGCTCGCGCGGCGCCAGCGCGAGGTGCTCGAGCTGGTGTTCGCCCATGGTATGACGATCGAGCAGGCGGCGTGCACGCTGGGTGTCTCCCTGGGCGCCGCCCGCGTTCACTATGAGCGCGGCAAGAGGCGGTTGCGCGGCCAGCTCGGCGGGCACGCGGCGAGCGTCAGGAAGGCGGTGACGCGATGAGCAAGCAGAATCAGGGAGCGGGCGAGGGCGGTTTCGAGGATGATCTGCGCCGGCGCTTCGAGCGCCGCCGCGAGGCGGCGAGTAGCCAGACCCCGACCTTTCTCGTCATCTGGCGCCGCGCGCACCAGGATGCCGGCTCGCCGCCACGGCGCGCCGCGGCGCTGGTGCGAGAGGCGATCGCCCGGCTTCGCCGGTGGCTCGGATGGCGGAACGCGTGACCAGTGTCACCGCCGGCGCCGGGGCGAGGGAGAACAATGGAGTGGGAGTGTTGCCCCGATGTCGGATCGCTGGGAAGATGTCCGCAGTATTCTGCTGATCGGGTTCGAGCCGGCGAGCGTGGAGAGTCTGAGGGCCGCGCTCGCTCCACCGACGGTTCTCCTGACCACCGCCCAGAGCGCCGCCGCGGCCCTTGAGCTGCTTCCGGTGCGGCGCTTCGATGCACTCGTGATCGCCTTTCCGCTGCCAAACGGCGCCCTCTCGGGCTTGCTCGAGGCGGTGCGGCGGCGCCGCTCACCCTGGCGCTCGTCGGCGGTTGTGCTGCTGGCGCCGGCCGCGCTGCGGCATCAGGCGATCATCTACCTGGGCCGGGGCGCCAACCGGGTGGTGGCGCTCGAGGAGGCCGAAAGCGAGCTGGCGCGTGTACTCGAGCGGCTGTTCCGGGTCGCCCCGCGGGTCGAGATCCGGGCCATCGGGCGGGTCGAGGTAGTGGGCAGGGGAACGCCGAGACGCTTCTACTGCCAGACCGGCAATGTCTCTGCGAGCGGCATGCTCTTGCGTGTGCCTTCCCGCTACCCGCCGAGCACCGAGCTGGCGTTCGAGCTCTTCTTGCCCGGGGACCTCGATCCGGTGCGCGGGCGCGCCGAGGTCGTGCGCCATGCCAATCTTCAGCGTGAACCCCACGAGGGCATCGGCGTGGCCTTCTCCGAGTTCGCGGGCCGCGACGAGAAGCGGCTGCGCACCCACCTCAAGCGCGTTCTGCCGTAAGGCTGCCGGCGCAGCACGGCCGCGGCTCGCCGGCCGCCAACGGCGCAAGGAGGCAGAAACCTTTTCGGATCGAATGCGTTCTTCTCTATGACGTGGCTCGGGAGGTGCGGGATGGCAAGGGACAGCGCGGCTCAGGTGCGGATGGTCTCGACGGCGGGAACCGTCCTGTTGGCTGGCGTGGCCGCGATCGGTGTGGCGATGCTGCTGACCAACTGGGTGGTGGTGGACGTTCGCCCCCAGGGCACAGGCCAGGGGCACATCATCGTCCCGGTGCCGCTCAACCTGCTTCGCATCCCGCTGCGCCTGGCCGATCGCGATCGTGGTGAGCGCGAGCTGCAGGCCCGGTTGGGGTGGGAGGAGCGGGAGCTCCTCGATGCCCTTCGCCGCCTCGCCGCCGGTCCCGACGGCACCTACACCTCGGTCGGCAGCGGCGACTGTCAGGTGAAGTTGACCCGGGACGGCAGCAAACTGCTGATCCGGGCTCATGCCGATGGCGCCCTGGTCCAGGGCACGGTGCCGTGGCCGGCGGTCGAGCGCGTCCTGCGCCTCGCTGAAAACGGCCGCGTCCACGCGCTCGACCTTCTCGACCTACTTGCCGCCGGGCGCGGGGAGCTGCTCGCTGTCGACGCCCGCGAGGCCGTCGTCCGCGTCACCGTCCGCTAGCCCGCATTTCTCACCGTGGTCCGTAGCGAAAGCGCCGAGAGTGCGTCAGATCGGGCCGCACGTAGCGACGAACGACGCAGGCGTAC
>JAZDGE010000284.1:0-4765 GCA_043807175.1 Acidobacteriota bacterium | reverse complement strand
CGCTCGTGATCCCCGGCGTGACGATGTCCGACGTGGCGACGTTCAAGTCGCAGCTCCAGACGCTGCTCGGCAGCATTCGCACCGCGCGGCCGAACGCCCCGATCGTGCTCGTCAACATGGTCGACATCGCCGTGATGCCGTTCTTCAACCAGATCAAGCCGTACATCATCAACCCGGCGACCGGGGCGAAGATCTACCTGCTCGGCGAGGACGGACCGCTGCATGACGGCGACTTCGTCACCCTGACTGCATCTGCCTACATCAAGCAGGGGTTCGGCATCCCGGGCACCGGCAGGCTGCTCCCCGAGGGCTCATTCGATGCCACCGGCGTACACGCCGGCTTCGTCATTCGCGCCAGCGAGATGGCGCTGGTGCGCAGCCACACCGCGGCGATCAACGCGGCGCAGGCCGAGGCGGCCGCCGCAGTCGGCGCCAAGGTCTGGGACTTCAACGCCTTCGCAAATAGGCTCGCGACGAGCGGTTACACCGTTGGTGGCATGAAGCTCACCCTCGCCTTCCTGACCGGCGGCATCCTTTCCTACGATGGCGTTCACCAGCAGCAGCTCGGCAACGCGGTGTTCGCCAACGAGCTGATCAAGCTGATCAACCGCGAGTTCAAGGGGACGATACCGGAGGTCAACTTCCGCCCCTTCCTCGGCATCTCAGCCTCGGCCACCAGCGTCCAGGCGGCCAGCGCAACCCTGAGCGTCGAGGCGGCCAAATCGCTGATCAGGCAGTTTGCCCCCGGTGCACTGATGGACCGCTTCGAGTTGCCGCGCACGATTCGCAAGCGCATTCCAGCGATGGAGCCCAAGGAGCGTGCACCGCTTCCCCGCTAGCCTTGTCCTCGTTTTCGTTCTCGGGGCCGCTCTTCGGAGTGGCTCCTTTTGTCTTGGCGGAGCGGGAAGGGCAATCGGCGGGGCGTGTTTGCCATCTTTTGGCGGTCTTTGTGGCCAGTGCGGCGATCACGATCTATGCCCTGGTCAAGGCAGCAACCGACCGCCCCGAGGCGGGCGAGGAGGTCGCCTAGAAGGGCGGCAATCAGCAATCAGCCATCAGTTCTCAGCAATCAGCCGTCAGCTATCAGCCAAGGCGGCGGAGCCGCAACCAAATGGTTCCGGCTCCGCCGCCAGCAGTTAGCAGTTAGCAGTTGGCGGTTAGCTCAACGGCAGTTTCGTAATGCGGGGTTCAGCGTGAAAACTCGGGGTGTGGTTCTGGCTCGGAACCTAAGTTCCGTGAGTCGATTCGGCGCATCGCGCCGGAGCTTCGGTTCGAATTTTCGAAGTTGCCGAACCGTAAGCCGCTAAGAGCCAGAAGCTGAAAGCTGAGTGCTGAAAGCTGATTGCTGAGAGCTGCCCGCCGCGGCTACCCCGCCAAGGCCGCGCGAGCTGCCGCCAGGGCCGAATCCACATCAGCGTCGGTGATCTCGTAGTGCGTGACCATGCGAATCTCGTGCGTGCCAAAGGCGCCGCACAGGACGCCGCGTTCGCGCATCCCGGCGACGAACCGTTGCGCGGGGGGAGTCGCCGGGGTGCCCGGCACCTCTTCGCCCCGCAGGCGCATCACGACGATGTTGGTCCGGATGCGGCCGGGATCGAGCTCGACCGCCGGCAGCTCGGCGAGGCCCAGGGCAAGCCGCCGGGCGCGGGCATGGTCCTCGGCCAGGCGGTCGACCATCTCGGTGAGGGCCACGAGGCCGGCGGCGGCGAGCACGCCGACCTGGCGCATGCCGCCACCGAACACCTTGCGAACCCTTCGCGCCTCGGTGATGGTCTCGCTGTCGGCGACCAGCAGCGAGCCGACTGGGGCGGCGAGGCCCTTGGAGAGACAGAACATCACGGTGTCGCACTCGCGCGAAAGCTCCTCGGCCGTGGTGTCCAGCGCGGCCGCGGCGTTGAAGATGCGCGCGCCGTCGAGATGGACCTTGAGGCCCTGGTCATGCGCAACACGGGCGAGGGCGCGGGTGCGGGCGCCGTCCATGGGCAGCCCTGACCACAGGTTGTGGGTGTTTTCGAGGCAGAGCAACCGGGTGGGTGTGCGATAGGCGACCTTTGGGTTGATCGCCGCCGCCACCTGGTCGGGCTCGAGCAGGCCATCCGGGGTGGTGAGCGGCCTCGGCAGGGCGCCCGAGAGGGCTGCCATGGCGCCCATCTCGAAGTTGAAGATGTGCCCGCGCGCCTCGATGATCACCTCGCTGCCCGGGCGGGTGTGGAGGTGAACCGCAATCTGATTGCCCATGGTGCCGGTGGGCACGAAGACCGCGGCCTGCCGGCCCAGCTTTTCTGCAGTCAGCTCCTCGAGGCGGCGGACGGTAGGGTCTTCACCATAGACGTCGTCGCCGACCTCAGCTTCGGCCATGGCCCGGCGCATCGCGGGAGTGGGGTGGGTGACGGTGTCGGAGCGGAGATCGATCATGGCGCGTATGATAGCGGGACCGCGGCGGCCGACGCCGGGCGGCGCGGCGGCGACGGCACAGGGAGCCGTCAGCTCTCAGCTCTCAGCGATCAGCAATCAGCTCGCGGTAGGTAGGGTGGAGTAAGGGTGTGAGGTTCATCTGAACGGCTCGCGGCCTGTCGCAGGCAGGGCGCTCGCAAATGGGTAGCCGCAGGCAGACCACCCTGCGCTTCTGGCTGAAAGCTGACAGCTGAAAGCTGAGAGCTCAAAGCTGAGAGCTGACAGCCTGTGGTCGCAAGCCGGCGACGGCTGGACGCTGGCTGCGCCACAGCGGAACGGAGGTGGCATGAGCGAGATGTTCGAGACGATCAGCCAGGAGCGCGGGCTCGAGGAGCTGACGTTGTCGGCCAACGGCCTGCGCGTGCTGCTGCTGCGCGAGACCAGCGCGCCTGTGGTGGCCGCGTGTCTCGTCTATCACGTGGGTTCACGCAATGAGGCGGTGGGCCACACCGGTTCCACCCACCTGCTGGAGCACCTGCTGTTCAAGGGCTCGGCGCGCTTCGACCCGGCGCAAGGGAGACCGATCGCGCGCACCCTCGAGCGCGTCGGAGCGAGCTTCAATGCCACCACCTGGTTCGATCGCACCTCCTACTACGAGACGCTGCCTCCCGAGCACCTCGAGCTCGCGCTGGAGCTCGAGGCCGACCGCATGCGGCACGCCCTCCTGCGCCCGGAGGACCTCGCCGCCGAGCTGACCGTGGTGCGAAACGAGCTCGCGCGCGGTGAGAACGATCCCTTCGACGTCCTCCTCAAGGAGTCGTTCGCCGTCGCCTTTCGGGAACACCCGTACCACCATCCGACGATCGGCTGGAAGAGCGATGTCGAGCATGCGACGCTCGAGCGGCTGCGGCAGTTCTATGACTCGTTCTACTATCCCGACAATGCGACCCTGGTCGTGGCGGGCGCCCTGGAACGGCAGGAAACGCTCGATCTCATCGCCCGGCACTACGGCCCGCTGCCCCGTGCGCCGCGCCCGATCCCCCCGGTGGTGACGCAGGAGTCCCCGCAGGAAGGCGAGCGCCGGTTCATCATCCGGCGGGCGGCCGAGGTCGGCTGGGTCGCGCTCTCGTGGCGTGGACAGCAGGCCGCTCACCCCGACACCCATGCCCTCGCGGTGCTCGCCGACGGCCTCGCCGGCGGGGTGACCTCGCGTCTCTACCAGCGTCTGGTCGAGGAAGGCAAGTGCCTCAATGTCCAGGCTCTCTGCTGGCAGTTGCGCGACCCGGGCCTGTTTCAGGTGTTCGCGACGCTCAACCCGCCGGCCCGCCACGAGGAGGTGGAGCGGTGCATCCGCGCCGAGGTCGAGCGGATCGCCGAGGAGGGCTTTTCGGCGCAGGAGCTGGAGCGCGCCAAGGTGCAGGTCGAGGCGCAGACGGCCTACCACCGGGACTCGCCGGCCCAGATCGCCGCCGGGTTGAGTGAGGCGGTGGCGGCGGCGGACTGGCGGTTCTACCTCGACTACCTCTCGTGCACGCAGGCCGTGACCCAGGAAGACGTCCAGCGGGTGGCGCGCGCTTACCTGGTAGAAGATGCGATTTCCGTGGGCTACTTCGTGCCGCGAGGCAATGGCGGCGGCGCCGTCGGCGCCGGTTTTGATGGCGCGCGCGCCCTTCTGCCCCGTCCCTGCCATTGGCGCACCCAGCTCGCCAGCCAGGTCGAGCAGGTAGCCTTGCCCGGCGGCGCGCGCGCCCTGCTGCTGCCGCGCCACTTCAATCCGACCGTGCACGTGCAGGGTTCCTTCTTGGCGGGACACGGCATGCTACCTCCGGCCGAATGGTCGGCGGCCTCGGTGCTCCCCGAGATGGTGGAGCGCGGCACCCGCCGCTTCAGCCGGCTCGAGCTGGCCCAGATGGTGGAGGATCGCGGCATTGAGCTCGACGTCTCGGGTGAGACCTTCAACCCGCTCGAGGTGTTCTTCTCGGGCCGCTGCCTGGCACGGCACAGTGAGCTGCTCTTCGAGCTTCTCATCGATCAACTGCGCGCCCCGACGCTGCCCGAGGAGGAGCTGGAAAAGGTCCGGCAACTACGCCTCGGCGAGCTTGCACAGTCGCAAGAGGACACCTTTACGCGCGCGTTCGAGGCCTTCAGCCGCCTCACCTACCCCCCCGGCCATCCGTACTACCGCCGGCCCCTCGACGAGCGGCGGAGGTCACTCCAAGAATTGGACCAGGCCGGACTCGTCTCCGCGCATGGTCGCCTCTACGGGCCGGGCTCGCTCGTTCTCGCGGTGGTCGGGGACTTCGAGCCGGTGGCGCTTCGGGCTCATCTCGCGCAGTTGCTGGCGGCCTGGGAGGGCGGCGTCACCAGCTCT
>JAZDGE010000283.1:0-5521 GCA_043807175.1 Acidobacteriota bacterium | reverse complement strand
TCCGGTGCAGGCCTGCTACCACTTCACCGCCAAGTTCTACCGGGTGCCCCCCCTGCCCACCATCCTCTGCACCTTCGACGAGGTCAAGCTCGAGGGATCGTGCATCTACCCCGGGAAGAAGGTGCTCAAGAAGGGGGTGGTGCTCGTCCTCGTGCAGCGGCGCGGCTAGACATGATCCGTCGGACTCCGCCGCCGCTACTGAGGTTTGAGCAGTGTGCTGACCAGGGTGCGGTGGGCCGGGCTCACCGCGCCGGCGCGCACGCACCGAATCTGGCCGGCAGGGTCGGCGAAGATGTGGATCGGCAGCCCCGCGCCCTGGTCGAGGCCGAGGGTGGCAAGCCATGGCTGCAGGGCGTCGGGGCGCGTGAGGTGCAGCGACGGGGGGATCTTCGGGTTCATCGCGCGCCAGGCGGCGAGCTTCTCCGCTGTCTCGTCGGCGGAGATGAAGACGAGGGCAAAGGGGCGGCTGCTCTGGGCGAGACCGTCGCGCCACGACGCGAGCATCGGCATCTCCGCCACGCAGGGCTTGCACCAGGTCGCCCAGACGTTGACCCATCGTGACTGCCCCACGGGCCAACGAGGCGGTTGGTCGAGTGCAGGCAGGGCCAGTCTGTGAGCTGGCGCCTTGCCGGCCACCACGTCGCAGAAGCTGGCCAGCCCTTCGTCTTTCCGCACTCGCGCCCGCACCGCGATCACCCGCGTGGCTCCCGGCGCGGGTGTGCCCCCCTCCTCGCAGGCCCCGGTCGGGCACGCCAGGGTCAGCAGCAGCGCCGCTGCCCATGGCACGCGACCCGGGCGGGTAGCCGAGGGGGCAGGCCTCGAGCTGGCCTTCAGAGCTGGCAGTCGATCCACGTGATGAACGCGCTCCGGTTGAGGTCCTCGGTCCTGCACTCGCCGGCGGTGTTGCTGCGCGTCCACTGGCAGAAGCTCCGATCGAGTTGGGCGAATTCCTCCCCTAGCCACAGCAGACCGACCTGCTGGTCGAGCTCGGTGTCGTCGAACTGCTGCTTGAGGTGCGCCAATACGGCCTCGGCGCGCTGCTGCGACAGGCGCCTATTCAGCGCCACCGAGCCCTCTGGCGAGGCGCGCGCAACCACGAAGAAGTAGCTAGCGCCCCGACGCTCGGCATAGAGCTTCGCGATTAGCGCCCTGTCCGTCTGTTCGAGCTCGGCCGAGCTCTTGTCGAACTCGATGATCCCGCCCCGCCCGCGCATGGGGATGAACAGCTCGTTGAAGTCGTCCCCTCCCATGGTGGCGACGCTCTTGGCATCCATCGGTTTGCACCCCCGCCCCGAGCGGCCGTGGATCAGGCCACAGCTCTGCAGCACACGGCGAAGGATCTTCTTCAGCGCCGGTGTGCAGTAGGTCTCGTCGGCCTGTGCGGCGATGGCCACGTCCGGAAGCCCCTCCTTGCCTGGCGCCTCGCTCGCCACGAGACGTGAATGGGCGGAGCTGACCCAGACCACGACCAGGACCGCCGGAAGCAGCGAGAGGCCGCAGCCGAGGACGAAGGGAGCCAGGCGTTTCATGGGGCCTCCTTGGGCGAGGGGGCGGCGCGGGGAATAGCTGGCTTGCCTTCGCGCGCTCGATCAGGCTCGGCTCCCGGCGCGGGCGGCGGCTCCTGCGGCGGCTCGTCTCTCGGGGTGGGTGCCGGCGGTGGCTCCACCTGTGGTGCGGGCTGCGATCTCGCATCACCACGCGGCAAACCCGTGGCTGTGCTCCCTCGCGACGCGCTCATATCACCCTTGGCCACTGCCGCAGCACCAACGGCGGCGGGTCGTGGCGCCGGGAGCGCACGGGTTGGCCTGCCCGTCGGTTTTTCCGGTACAGGTATGTCCGGCGCCGATGTCTCGTCTGACACGCGTTGGTGCAGCCTGGCGCGGGCTTGGGAGATGAGGCGGCTGAGGGCGTACTCGAGCCCCAGGTCGGTGTCCTCGTTGCACAGCCGCATCCCGGCGACGAAGATCTGGGGGGTGAGCACCTGCAGCCGGTTTTTGACCACCCAGCGCAGCGATTTGTTGAGCCGCGCCTGTACCTCCGCGCCGCCGAGGCAGGCTCCCAGCGCGGGGAACCGCTGCAAAACCCGTCGCTGCACCGATGTCGGGTCCTGCCGCGCCGCCTGCAGCAGCTGTGTCTGCTCCTCGAAGGCCCAGCCCAGCACTTCCTCGGCTTGATCGCCGGCGCAGAGGACTGCCTCGCTCACCGTGCAGGAGCCAGGGTGTATCGTCTCGTCGACCATCCAGTTGCACGCCTTGTCGAGTGGAAAGAGCAGCACCCTGAGACTTACCTGCCTCGACTCGGGCATGGCCGAGAACCGCCGCGCGAACACGTTGCACGCCCCGCAGAGTGGATCAAGGAGCTCGATCACCTCGACGTCGCCCCTGCCGCCAGACGGTAGGTCGACCAGGACGGTCCGCGATGACCGGGGCACGCTCAGCGCGCCGCAGTTGCCGATGTAGTGCGAGAAGTCCGGCGCCACCACGCCGTAAACGGCCACCGGCAGGGCGACGAATAGCACCCCCCCCCCGAAGGCCGCCGCGAGCAGCCTCCACGACAGCTGCTTCGGCACTCCGGACGGTGGACCGGACGAGTGCCTGCGGGCCAGGAAGTAGCCCGCGGTCGTCGCGGCGCAGGCGACGACGCTCGAGATGTAGATGCCGATGCAGAGCTTGCAGACCGCGTCGAGGGTGACGAGCGCGAGATAGCCCATGACCGCAGAGCTGAGCACGGGCAGCGCCGTGGCAGCCCATAAGAACCCCACGGCGCGCGTCTCCAGATGCCGCCCGGTGAAGAGCAGCCACAGCGACCAGAAGGCGATGAAACTGAACACCGACATCGCGGGGAGTGCGATCGGGGTCCCACCCCAGATCGAGTGGCGCAGAATCGACGAGTAGGGGCTCATCAGGGTCGCGTGGCAGCCCGAAGTGCCGCTGGCGTCGGTGGACCCGAGGCCGAGGTACGAGCAGTGAATACCGTGGACCTGGCGGTCCAGGTGCACCACGGCGTCGTAGGTCGACACCGTGGAGAAGAAGAGGCCCGCCAGGGCGGCCACCAGCGCCAGGATCACCAAACGAGAGGTCCACACGTCTGCACCTCGTTTCTCACTGAGATGGCAGCCAGGCCGATAACCGCATGGCGCGATGAATGTGACCGCGAAAATGCAGACCGGATAGTACCGCAAGGCGCCGAGACTGCCAATGCGAGGGCTGAATGAAAGAACAGGGGGGAAGTGGGTGATCATCTCCGGGTTCGTGCGGCGAATCACTCGACCTGGATCTCCTTGAGCAGCCGGGTGGCCCCGTCCACCGCGGCCAGGTAGAGGGCGAAGCGGATGTCGAGGCAGATGGCGCGCTGCTCCTCGCGCAGGAACTGCCAGTCGCTGAGGATCGACTCGGGCGTGCCGTCGAAGAGCAGGCCCACCAGCCGGCCGCGGCCGTCGAGCACCGGGCTCCCCGAGTTCCCCCCGGTGGTGTCCAGGGTCGCGGTGAAGTTCACCGGGACATCCCCCAGCCGACGATCGAGGTAGGGGCTCTTCTGCCGCGCGGGGAAGGCGGCCCGCAGCCGCGGCGGCACCAGGAAGGGGGGCTTGCCCTGGTCCTTGGCCAGGAGCTCGGCGAGGGTGGTCAGGTAGCGGTGGGCCTTGCCCGTGGCCGAGGCGCGGTAGCTCCGCGCCTGGCCGTAGCTCAGCCGGACGGTGAAGTTGGCGTCGGGGTAGGTCGGGCGCTTGACCGTCTGCACCCACTCGCGGTGGAGCACCGTCTCCAGGCGCTGCTCCACCTCCCGGTAGGGACCCTCCCGGAGCGCGGTGATCTCCGCCTCCAGCTCCAGGGCGTAGTCGAGCAGCGGATCGCCGAGCTTCGCCGCCGCGGCGCGGCCCCCGCCGAAGACCCGGGCCCGCAGCACTGACGCCCGCGTCAGCTCGGCGGTCGTCTCGTCCCGTGCCAGCAGCCTGGTGCCGGCGAGCATCAGCTCCACCGCGCGCTGTAGCTTGTCGGCGGGGAGCTCGCGTCCCACCCGCTCGCGGTAGCTGGCGGCGAGGGTCTTACCCGCCCGGCGGGCCTCGCGTTCCAGCCGCGCCAGCTCGCGCTCGCCCCGGCGGAGCAGGGCGGCGGTGCTGCGGGGGCGCTGGGCGGCGGGGAGGGCCATGCCCAGCCGCAGCGCGGCGAGGAGGAGAGCCCCCTCGGTGGCGCGGTCGATCTCGCGATCGAGCCGCTCGGCGGTCTCGGCGATGCGGTAGCTGTTCTTTTCCTTGTAGCGCTCCTCCTTGCGCAGGCGATCGGGCTTGGCCTTCTCCCGGGTCCAGCGGGCCAGGTCGTGGAGCAGGCGCTGGGTAGGGCAGGAGCCGGCGATCCAGCGGGTGGCGAGCTGGCGGGGGTAGTAGGCGCGATAGCGGCGGTAGACCGCTCCGATCTCATCCAACAGCCGGCGCATCGCCGCCGCGGCCTTGGGGTCGGCGGCCAGACGCGCGGTCAGGGCCTGCTCCTCCTCCAGCTTGCGCGCGAGGGTCCGCCAGCGCTCCAGGCCCTGCCGGCTCATCTCGTAGTACTTGAGCCCGTTCTGCAGGCCCGCCTCGTAGGAGGCGTATTTCCGTTTGATGTCCGCGCTGCGGGTCCGCTCGGCGGTGACCGCCTGGATGAGCGCGCGGAAGACCTCGAGGGTGCGCGGGACCTGCTCGTCGAGGTAGAAGCGCGCGGCGTGAGAGGTGACGTGGCGCGCGGTGCGGGCGGGGAAGCCGATCACCTCCAGCGGTGCCCCCTCGGTGAGGCCGTCGTCGGTGATCCGTAGGTGCAGCGGCGTGGCCAGGGGCACGTTGGCCGCGGCGTGAGGCGCGTCCGTCCCCTTGGTGTCGACGTAGGCCCGGAGGAAGGTGAAGTCCGCGGTGTGGCGCGGGTACATCCAGTTGTCCACGTCGCCGCCGAACTTGCCCAGAGCGTCGGGGGGGGCGTAGACCAGGCGCACGTCCCGGATGCGGCGGTAGACGCTGAGGAGGTAGGACGCGCCGCCGTCCAGGGCGGCCACCTGGCAGATGTGCTTCCCCTCCCGCTCGCAGGCGGCCACCAGATCCTCCTGGCGCAGGCGCAGGGCCTCGAAGCGGGCGGCCCAGCTCATTCCCGGTCGGGCAGCGGCGAGCACCTCACCGGTCACCTCGCGCATCGAGTCGACCCCCAGGAGGTCGTAGCCGGGGCAGGGGAGCTCCTCGGCGAGGGAGCGGGCGAGGTGCCCCCGCTCGAGGAGCCCCAGGTGCTTCTTGCGGCTGCCCAGCACGGTGAGGCAGCGGTAGGCCACGTGGTGGTTGGTGACCAGGAGCCCGCGCGGCGAGACGAAGCTGCCCGTCCCGCCGCTGGCCACCTGCACCACCGCCCGCGAGAGGCGGAGGAGTTCGGTCGGGTCGACCTTCAGCCCCGCGCGCTTCAGGGCCGGGGCGGGGAGGCGATCGAGGAGGAACATCCCCTCCTCGGCCCCGGCCGGGTCGGCGGCGAGGAGGGTCGCGGTCAGAACGAAGGGGGCGATCGATCGGCTG
>JAZDGE010000282.1:0-8285 GCA_043807175.1 Acidobacteriota bacterium | reverse complement strand
CGGACCCCGGACCCCGGCCCCCGGACCCCGGTCTCCCGGGTGGGTGGGAGCCGGACCCCGGACCCCGGACCCCGGACCCCGGTCTCCCGGGTGGGTGGGAGCCGGACCCCGGACCCCGGACCCCGGACCCCGGTCGTCCGGGCGGGCGGTGGCCGGACCCCGGACCCCGGCCCCCGGACCCCGGTCGTCCGGGCGGGCGGGGGCCGGACCCCGGACCCCGGACCCCGGTCCCCGGTCTTCTGTCCCCTTCTTTCGATAGCAGAAGCAGTCGCCGAGGTCGACCGGCTCCAGCTCGTCGGAGATCTGCCAGAGCGTCTCCGCCGGGCCGAGGAAGAGATAGCCATCAGCGGCGAGGTTGCGGGCCACCGCGCGGGCAACCCGTCGCTGGGCCTCGGGCCGGAAATAGATGAGAACATTTCTCAACATAATGACGTCGAAGGGCGCTCCGGGCGCCACCAGCGGGTCGTCCATCAGGTTGAGGGTGCGAAAGTCGATGCGCTGGCGCAGGGCGCTGGCGAGCTCGAAGCGGTCACCGCCGCTCGTGAAATGGCGCGACAGCAGGGGGGCCGGAATCTGGGCGACCGCGCGCGCGCCATAGAGACCCCGGCGCGCCGCCGCCAGGGTTTCCTCGTCGACATCGGTGGCGAGGATTCGCCAGTCCCAGCCCGCCAGAGCCGGATGCTCGGCGAGGAGGATGGCGAGGGTGCCCGGCTCCTCGCCGCGGGCACAGCCGGCCGACCAGATGCCGAGCCGGCGATCCGAGTGGCGCGCCGCGAGCAGGGAGCCGAGCAGATCCCGGGTGAGCGCGGCAAAGTGCTGAGGGGTGCGGAAGAAGTAGGACTCGTTGATGGTGATGAGCGGGAGCAAGCTCCCCCACTCGCCGGTGAGAGCGCCGCTGGCGAGGGCCTTGACGTAGGCGGCAAGGTCGGGCAGAGAGCAGGCGCGCACGCGGCGCGCCGCCGCCTGGGCCAGGAAGGGATAGTGCCCGGGGGTGATGACATTGCCGCTGGCGGCCTCGATGAGGCGGGCGAGCTCGGCGACTGGTGCGTCGCTCACGGTCGCACGCGGTTGCGTCCCGCCGACTTCGCCTCGTAGAGCCGGGTGTCGGCGAGCAGGACGAGGCCGTCGGCGCTGGCGGGCGCGGGCAGCTCGGCCCGGGCCGCGACGCCGAAGGAGGCGGTAAGGGTGATGGCGTTGCCCGACGGCAGGGAGATCGGATGGTCGCCCACCGCCAGCCGTAACCGCTCGGCGGCGAGCCGGCCGGCATCGAGGTCGCTCTCCGGGAGGACGGCGAGGAACTCCTCGCCGCCATAGCGGCCGAGCGAGTCGGCGGTTCGCAGGGCGCGGCGCATAGCCTGGGCCGCAGCCCGCAGCACCGCGTCGCCGGCGAGGTGTCCATGGGTGTCATTGACCCGCTTGAAGTGGTCGAGGTCCGCGATCACTATCGCCAGCGGGTGGCCGTACCTCTGGGCCCGCTCCAGCTCCTCGCCAAGGCGTTCGTGAATCGCGCGGTGGTTGAGCATGCGGGTCAGGCCGTCGACCATCGAGAGCTCGCGCAGGCGCTGCGCGAGACGGGCGTTGTCCAGAACCAGTGCGAGGGGCTTGATGATCGCCTCGACGAGGTGGCGGGAAGCGGTCTCGAACTGGCCGGCATCGCGCGGGAGAATGGCGAGCAGGCCGCTCGCCCCGCGCAGCGGCAGGGGCAGGAGCAAGAGGTTGTCGAGGCCAAGCGGGGCGCCGCCGCCCTGGTCGCCATGCACCACCACCTCGACATTCGCCCCTGGGGTCACGGCGAGGCCGGCGAGGATGGCGCTCGCGAGCCGCTGCACCACGTCGTGCGAGAGCTCGTCGGTGAGCAGCGCGTGGAGCGCCACGGTGTCGGGCTCGGCCACCGCCACCGCCAGGGCGTGGGCGTCCACCACGTCGGCGACCGTCCCCAGTGCGGTGAGGTTGGTCTCGCGGGTATCACCGCCCGCCATGCCGCGCTCGAGCAGGCGGCTCTCCAGCGTCGCCCGGAGCAGGGCGGCGTCGAGCTGCCGGGTGACGCGGCCAAACACCTCGATGGAACTTTGGGGGGGCAGGCTGGCGATCTTGGCGGGGTGCGGCGCCGCCGCAACGAGCCGGTTCACGGTGGCGATCAGCTCCGAGGAGTCGGTGTCCTTGACGATGTAGGCGTCGGCGCCAACCTGCATGCCCCAGTAGCGGGAGGGCGCCTCGCTGTGCGAGGTGAGGATGAGGACCGGGATGTCGGCGCTGGCGGGATCGCTTTTCATGAAACGCAGGAGCTGATAGCCGTCCATGCCGGGCATCTCGAGATCGGTGATCACCACCTGGGGGCGTTCGCTCAACGCCAGGACCGCGCCCTCTAAGCCGTCGCGCGCCTGCAGCACGGCAAAGCCGGCGCGCGTGAGGGTGCGGGCGAGGAGGGCGCGCGTGACGTCCGAGTCGTCGATCACCAGCAGGCGGGCGCCACTCATCGCCCACTCCCTTCCCACAGGCCCAGAAGCGTGCGCCCGAGGGCGCGTGGGGGAAGGGCGACGCTGGCGGCGCCGCACTCGAGGGCCGCGCGCGGCATGCCGAAGACCACCGAGCTGGCCTCATCCTGTACCAGCGTCACACCGCCCGCCGCGCGCAGCGCCGCGAGACCTTCAGCGCCGTCACTGCCCATCCCGGTGAGCAGCACCCCGGCGACCTCGCCCGGGCAGACGCGGGCGCAGGAAAAGAAGAGGTCATCGGCGGAGGGGCGGTGGCCGCGGCGTGGTGGCGACTGTGCGTCAAGCGTGAGTCTCCCGCCGGCCTCGAGCAGGAGATGCGCGCCCACGGGAGCGATGCGCACGGTCCCCGGGATCGCGAGCTCGCCATCGCGAGCCAACTGGACGTCGCGGGCGAGGTCGCGGGCGAGCCAGTCGGCGAACCCGCCATCGAAGCCAGCCGCGATGTGCTGGACGATCAGGACCGCGGCGGGCACGCCCGGCGGCAGCTCGGCAAGCAGGTCCCTCACCGCCCCGGGTCCGCCGGTCGAGGCGCCGATCGCGACGAAGCGGACCCGCGCGGTCGCAGGCGCCGTGTAGTGGGTGGCCGGGGGCGCCATGCCGGGCTTCTCGGCCGCCTTTTGCCGGCGCGCGCGGGCGGCGCCGCGCACGAGCGGCGGCAGCGTCAGCGCCAGTTGCTCCCAGCCCGCGGCGTCCTCGGGCTTGGCGAGCACATCCAGAGCGCCGCGCCGGATCGCCTCGAACGCGGTGCGCACATGGTCACGATGGGCGCGTGAGGTGAGGATCAGGATCGCGGTCGGGCACTGTTCCATGATCTTCTCGGTGGCGGCAAAGCCGTCGAGCACCGGCATCTCGACGTCCATCAGCACGACGTCGGGGCGGAGGCGACGTGCCTCCTCAACCGCCTGGGCGCCGTTGCTGGCTTCGCCCACCACCTCCAGCTCGCCGCCGGCGAGCAGCCGGCGCAGCACCGCGCGCACCGTCGGCGAGTCGTCGACGAGCAGGACGCGAGTGGCTTCGCGGCCGCTCATCGGCGCCACCCGAGCCGCTGCACCACCGCCACCAGCTCGCTGGCGTCGAGGCCCTGCTTGGTGAGGTAGGCGTCGGCGCCGGCCTGGAGACCGCGCAGGCGATCCTCCGGGTGGTCTCGAGTCGAGACGATCACCACCGGGAGGTGGGCAAACGCTGGCACGCCGCGGAGTTGGCGCGTGAGCTCCAAGCCATCCATCGCGGGCATCTCGACGTCGGTGACGACGCAGTCAAATGGCGTCTCGGCGAGCTCACGCAGCGCCTCGGCGGCGTCGGCGGCGACAACCACGTCGAAACCCGCGTCATCGAGCAGCCGGCGCTCCATCTCACGCGTCACCAGCGAGTCGTCGACCAACAGCACGCGCAGCTTGTGGGGCGCCCTACGTTCGGCGCCAGGCAGGGTGGCGCGCAGCAGGTCGTGCTGGGCGAGGGCGGCGGGAGAGAGGACCCCGATGGGCTCTCCGGCGGCGGTGAGCGCCACCCCGTCGTAGAGGCGGGCGCCGGCGGCGCTGCGCGGCAGCGGCCGAAGCAGCACTTCCTCCTGGCCCAGGATGGCGTCGGCAGCGAGCGCGATGCTCTGGCCGGCGGCCTCTCCTTCGATCAGCAGTTGCTCCGGCGCCGCCGGCTCGCCCAGCAAGCGGGAAAGCGGCACGAACGGGACCAGCCGGCCGGGCCGGCGCGCAAATGGCACTGCACCACGCTCGATCACGTCAACCGGGCGGAGCCGGCTGACCTGACGGGCGATCGCGGCTGGCAGCGCCACCCTTGCCTGGCCGACGCCCAGAAGCACCACCTCCTCGCCGCGGCGAGCGACCGGAACCTCGACCACGACGGTCGTCCCCTGGCCGGGGCGCGATGACAGCCGGACCTCGCCGCCGACTCGCGAGGCCGCATGGGCGACCGCATCGAGGCCGACGCCGCGTCCCGAGACCTCTGAGACCTCGCCGCGAGTCGAGAAGCCGGGAGTGAAAAGGAGGCGAAAGGCGTCCTCAGAGGTCAGCGCGCGCGCGGCGGTGTCATCGATCAAACCAGCGGCCACCGCCGCCACACCAATGCTTGCAGGATCGATCCCGCCGCCATCGTCGCTGATGGTGAGGAGCACGCGGCTGGCGCGGCCCTCGGCGCGCAGGCCGAGCTTGCCCACTCGCTGCTTGCCGTGCGTCTCGCGAACCTCCGGCGCCTCGATGCCGTGGTCGACCGCGTTGCGCACGAGGTGGAGCAGCGCCTCCTCGAGGTCGGCCGCGATTCGGCGATCGAGTCGGGTCTCCTCGCCGGCCAGCGTGACCTCCACCTCGCGGCCGAGCGAGCGAGCCAGCTCGCGCGCGTGCCGGGCGAGCGAGAGCATGAAGCTGCGCAGCGGCTGCACTTGGAGTGCCAGCGTCGCCTCGAGCTGGGCCTCGGCGAGGCGGCGCAGGCGGTGCTGGCTTCCTTCAGCGGCGACCGCCAGCCGGTGGAGCGCCGCCGCGAGTCCGGCGAGCGCCACCTGCGGCTGCGGGTCGCGTCCGACGGCCTCCGCCAGGTGTGCCATTTCGTGGAGGCTGGCCACGTACCCGGTGGCCCCGAGGGCGAGGATCTTGAGCCGGGTCGCCCGGTCGGCGAGCCCATCCACGACCGCGGCCTCGATGCGGATGTCGGCGGTGGGCGCCGAAAGCGCCGCGTCCGCCGGTGGCGCGGGCGGCCCCGGCGCCGGCGTGACGGCGGTTGGCCTCTCACCTTTGAGAAAAGCGAGCAGCTCGGGATCTGCCACCGGCTCCTCGCCGCGCGCCACCGCCTCGACCATCACCGTGAGACAGTCCGTGACCCGGGTCAGCAGGGCGCCGGCGCCCTCGCCCGGCGCCGGGAGCGCGGTTTCCACGAGATGACAGAGCTCGGCCAGGGGGGCGATCTGAAGCATTCGCCCCGCTCCCTTGATGGTGTGCAGCTCGCGGCGCGCCTCGGCCACCGCACGCGGCTCGCTCTCTACCCCGCGGGCCAGCGAGGCCAGCCGCTCGATCCGGCCGCGGGTTTCGCTCACGAAGAGCGGAATGAGATCGCGAAACTCGTGCTCCACGCGCTCCTAATGAGGCGCCGCCGGGCGCCGTCGAGGCGAGGCCTTGGGTCCGCTGATGCAAGTCGACAGGCGACAGGCGACAGTTGACAGTTTCCCCCGACCCCCACCCAGCAAACCCACCCGCCCGTCCCCCATCCGGGAGGCGGGCGAAAAACCCGCTTTGTTTGTGGAGTTTTTCACCGCGCGGACGCTCCTAAATCCTGGTCCACGAGCGAACGTTGACATCGATGCCGAGCACTCCCGCCAGCACACCGACCGCGTCACGCACCGGGCAGGCCACGGTGAAGCAGCGCTCACCGGTGAGCAGTGAGTCGTAGAGTGGGGTGAGGATCGTGTGATGGTCGCGCATCACCGCCTGGAACCAGGGGCGTTCGGAGAAGTTGGCGCCGATCGTCACCGAGGCGGAAACCTCACGCGCCCCGCCCTCGCGCTGCGTGGCGAAGCCTTGCATGTTGCCGGCGCCGTCCACCACGTAGGCAAGCTCGACGAAGGGGCTGCCCTGCATCATCGTGCCGAGCTCGGTGGAGAGCGCCTCCCACTGCCCGGCGCGGTGCGAGAGCGCGTGCGCCCAGCGCTCGGCCTGGTGTTTGAGGGAGCGCGGCGAGTCGAGGTGGAACGACTGGGTGAGAAGCTGAATCGAGAGGGCGAGCTGATTCAACCGGTCGGCGGTCTCCGAGAAGTTACGCAGCCCTTCCGCCATCCGCTGGATCACCTGGCTGACCTCCTTGAGTGTGAGCACGACTTGGTCGGAGGCGCTGCGCTGCTCCTCGGTGGCGAGCGAGGTCTCGCGCGCCACCCGGGCGGTCGAGGCGAGCGCCCCGCGCAGCTCATCGATCGCGCCGGCGGCGGCACGGGCGCGGGCGAGCACCCGCGTCACCTCCTTGCTGCCCTCCTCGGTTGCCACCACCGTGCCGCGAATTGCACCGGCGAAGTCCTCGAGCAAGTTTCGGACCGACTCCACCGACTCGCGCGAGCGCTGGGCGAGCCGCCGCACCTCCTCGGCGACGATCGAAAACCGGCGGCCATGCTCGCCGGCGGCGGCTGCCTCGATAGCAGCATTGAGCGAGAGGATGTGCGTCTCCTGGGCGATCTCGGTGATCAGGTCGAGCACCCGGTAGATCTCCTTTGAACGGCTGCCCAGCGTGTCGGCGCGTGACGCGATCGCCGAGATCCGCTTCTGCGCTTCCTCGACGCCCGCGAGCGCCTCCTGGACGGCATCGGCGCCAGCATTGCCGCTCGTCTCGGCGAGGCCGGCCTGGTGGGCCTGGTGCGCGGCGTTGGCGGCGATCTGCGCCGCCGTGCGCGCCAACTCCTCCATGCTGGCGGTGATCTCCACCACCGCCGCCGCCTGCTGCGAGGAGCCGGAGGCGAGGGCGTCGGCGGTGTGGTGCACGGCGCCGCCCGCCGCCGCGACCTCGATCGAGCTGCGCTGGATGTGCTCGATGAGCACCGCGAGCGCCCGCGCGGCGGCGGTGAACGCGCCGGCGACCTCCTCGGAGATTCCCTCGATGTGCTGGCTCGAGCTCGCCAGGTCGCCCGCCTTGAGCTGGTCGAAGCTAGCCCGCAGGCTGGCCTCGAGGCGCCCAAAGCGCTGCTTCACCTCGGCGCGGCAGCCCTCGTTCTTGCGCTCGGGAAAGAAGACGAACGCGACGTAGACGGCCAAAGCGCCAAAGCCGAGCACGACGTAGGCGTCGAGCACCCAACGGGGGGCGCCGTACCCCGTCGCGATCGTCAGGCCCGCCGCACCCACAAGGCCGAGCAGCGCGGCCAGGAGAAGCCCCAGGGCAGAGCTTGGAACCCGCGGTGGCTTGTCCTCGATCATGTCAAGACTCTCCTTCCTCTGGGAGCCTGTCGGAGAAATCGAGTGTGGCCCGCACCATTTCTCCGACAGGCTCCTGGGCTCGCTCGCCGAGACCCGGCGGCGGGTTGGCGGGGTCCACGACCACCACCGGCTCGCCCGCGTACAGCGCCAGCCCGGCGCAAGGATGGGGCCACAGGCGGGCCAAAATCCGGCTCGGGGGCCGCAGCTTCAATTCGTCCGAGAACGCCACCACCTCATCGGCCACCAACCTCGTCTCACCGGCCACGAGCAGAACCCCGCGGGGCGCTGTGCGAACCACATCCACCGCCACCGACGGCACCGCCCACATGCAGCCGCCCCGGCGCATCACGAGGAAACTACTGCCGCTCAACTGGCTCCTCGCCGAGGCGCTCGAGGTCGATGAGGCGGACGGTGCGCTCGCCGAGGAGCGCCTCGCCGCGGATCAGACCGCCACCGCCACTCAGTGCCTCGACCGGCAGCTCGGTGATCTCGATCGCGGCATCGGCGGCCAGACCTACGGCCTCTCGGGCCGAGGGCGGGCCGGCCGTGACGACGATGGTCACCGGCCAACTTCCGCGCGCTCCGGGCGGCGCCCCCACCAGACGGGCGAGATCGAGCACCGCCAGCGGTTCGCCGCCAAACTCCGCGAGGCCGAGCAACTGCGGTGCGGCGCCCGGAAGGGGACGAACCGCGAGCGCGCGCACCACCCGCCTCACCTGATCGAGCGGCAGCGCACAGATATGCTCTCCCGCCTGGACCAGCAAGCAGCGCATTCCCTCACCGTCGGTCGCAAGCCTGCTCACCGCCCAAGATTAGCACCGACGCCTCGGGAATTGCACAAGCAACGGCGGGGAGTGGGGTTAGGGGTTGGGGGTTGGGGAGAAACAGTCAA
>JAZDGE010000281.1:0-2583 GCA_043807175.1 Acidobacteriota bacterium | reverse complement strand
CCCGCAACGGATACCCTTCGGGTGTGCCAATTGCAGAGTCGCCAGTAGTGAAATCCACGGCGGCCCAGATCGAGCACATAGGGACCGCTCGCTCGAGGTCGAACGAGGCTTGTCCATCGGCACCGGTGTTCACGAGCACGGCATCGCGCCGGCTTAGGCTGGTTCGCCACCCACCGCGCTCACGCGACACCGACAACCATGCCGACGCTCCCCCTGGAGTGAGCCCCGTTGCCACGACAGCGTTGGCTTCAAAGCCGATCGTTGGCGCTGCCTCGCACCATGTGCCAACGATCACAAGCAGTACGACAACACCTGTGCGGACCCACATGGACTCCTCCTTGCGCATCTGTCTCACCTTCACGCAGCAGCTTGCTTCACTTCGAGTGCGGACTCTACTCCCCCCCCCCAGGCGCTTGTCAAGGGGGGCGCGAGGACCCGCCGGCGAACCCGGGCGCGGACCCGCTACCGACACCCGCGGCATTTCGCGTCCGCTGCCAGGAAAGTACGTTGGGCACAATCCACAAACGACAGCGGCGTGGCGCGTGGCGGCTGCGCCAGGGTCAATGCTGGATGTTGTTTGCCGTTGGCTTCGGGCTCGCTCAGTCCCGAGCGGGACCGGCGGGCGGGTAGCGGCGCCGCCACTCCCAGCAGAGGATGGCGGCGGCGACCGAGAGGTTCAGGGACTCGACGCCGGCGGCGAGGGGAATGGCGAGGGTGCCGTCGAGGGCGGCGCGGGTCTTGGCGCGCAGGCCGCCGGCCTCGGCGCCGAGGCACAGGAGCAGGCGGTCGGGCAGCTCGACCTCGGCGAGCGGCGTGCCGGCGGCGGTGGCGCCGTACACCCAGAAGCCCGCCTCCTTCGCCTGGCGCGCGTAGTCGCCGAGTGACCCGACATGGGCGATGGGAACGAGCGGCAGCGTGCCGGCGGCCACCTTGGCGGCGGCGCCGCCGAGCGGCGGCGGGTGAGGACCGGAGACGATCACGCCGCCGAGGCCGAGGCCCGCCACGGTGCGCACGACCGCCCCCAGGTTGTGGGGGTCCTCCAGCGCGTCAAGGCCCACCAGGCACACCGGCGCGGGCAGCTCGAGCAGGGTCGCAGGGTCGGCCAGCTCAACCGGTGCGACACGGGCGGCCAGGCCATTGTGCGCCGACTCGCCGGCGAGCTCGTCGAGCTGGCGGCGGGGGACGGCGTGTAGGCGTATGCCCGCGGCACGAGCGGCGTCACGGATCCGGCTGGCACGGCCACCGGCGAGCCCGTCGGCGATCCACACCACCTCCACCCGTGCGCTCTCGCGCTCGAGCGCGGCGAGCACGGCGTGGAAGCCGATGAGCCAGGGGGACCCACCCAACCGCCCGGGGTCCGGGGTCCGGGGTCCGGGGTCCGGGAAACGGGAGTCGCCGACCGGGGACCGGGGACCGGGAACCGGAGACGGGGAACCGGGGACCGGGGACCGGGGACCTGGGTCCGGGCTCCTAGTCGAACGCTGGCCAGGGCGAGGACGGCGAGCGGGTGAGCGCGGGGGTCTCATTGGGCGCTCAGGCGGGCTCGAGGGTGACCAGGGCGAGGGCGGCGATGCCCTCGCCGCGGCCGATGAAGCCGAGCCGCTCGGTGGTGGTGGCCTTGAGGTTGACGCTCGCCAGCTCGAGCCCGAGCAGCTCGGCGAGGCGCGCGCGCAGGCGCTCGCGATGGGGAGCGATCCGCGGCCGCTCGGCGAGGATGGTGACATCGCAGTGGGCCGGGCGCAGGCCGCGCTCGGCGGCGAGCTCGAGGGCCCGCTGCACGAAGCGCTCGGAGGCGGCATCGCGCCACTGCTCCTCGCTCGGCGGGAAGTGCTCGCCGATGTCGCCGGCGCCGGCCGCGCCGAGGATGGCGTCGACCACCGCGTGGAGCGCAACATCGGCATCGGAGTGGCCGGCCAGGCCGGTCTCGCCCGGCAGCTCGACGCCGCAGAGCACGAGGCGACGCCCCGGCGCAAACGGGTGAACGTCGATCCCCTGCCCGACCCTGATGGTGGCGGGAAACAGCCCGGCGACCATCCTCAAGTCCTCCGGTCGAGTCACCTTGACATTGCGGGGATCGCCGGGCACCGCCCTCACCTCGCCCCCGACCGTTTCCACGATCGCGGCCTCGTCGGTCCACTCACCCTCGCCCGCGGTCGCCCAGGCATGCCGCAGCACGTTTGCGCGGAAAGCCTGGGGAGTGAGGGCGCGCGCCAGGCGCTCGCGCGCCACGGTGCCGGCCACGCTGCCGTCCTCATTCACTCGCTTGACGGTGTCGACCACCGGCGCGACCAGCAGCGCCGCCCCGACCTCGGCCGCCGCGGCGACCACCGCCTGCACATCCACGGGCGGCACGAAGGGCCGCGCGCCGTCATGAATCAGCACGATCTCGTCGTCAGTTGGCGCCAGCGCCGCGAAGCCGCAGCGCACCGAGTCCTGCCGCCGGGCGCCGCCGGCGACGACCTTCACGCCGAGAAGCTCCCACTGCGCGGCGAGACGAGCGACCTCGGCGGGACGAGTGACCAGGACGCAAGGCACGCCCCCGAGCGGCTCGCGCACGGCGGCAACCGCCCGCTCCAGGACTGT
>JAZDGE010000280.1:0-3563 GCA_043807175.1 Acidobacteriota bacterium | reverse complement strand
CGCTCCTGGCACGAGAGGGGACGCCGGTCGAGGTCTTCGACCGGCGCAGCGGGGGAGGGGGGCGCTTTCATGGCGGCTGGCAGGTGCTGGAAAACAGCGCCAGCGAGCTCGATGCCCTGGCCGAACTCGGCGCCCTCGGGCTGGCCGCGGGCTGCGAGGCGATACCCGCGCGGCGCGCGTCGTTCTTCGGCAGCCGGCCGGGTGAGCGCTTCGAGGTCGTGAGCCGTGAGCCTTACGCCTACTTCATCAGGCGCGGAAGCGGCGCCGGCAGTCTGGATGCCGTGCTGCGCGCCGAAGCTCACTCGGCCGGGGTCCGCTTGCGCGACGGCGAGGCGGCGCCGGCGGGCGCCGAGATCATTGCCACCGGTCCGCGGCAGGCCGACGGAGTGGCCAGAGAAACGACTTTCTCTGCGGACCTTCCCGACACGGTCGCCGTCCTCTTCGATCCGGAGGTGACCCCGACTGGCTACGCCTACCTGTTCTGCCTGGGCGGCCGGGGCACCTTCGGGGTGGCGCAGGTGCGAGGGGTGAAGCACATTCGGAAGTCGCGAGAGCGCGCCTGGGAGCGGTTTCGCCGCGAGCTGGGAAGCTTCCCGCTACGGAGCGAGCACGAGTCCGGCCAGTACATGGGCTTCGCCATTCCCCGCCACCTGCGCTCGCCGGACGGCCGCTGGCACGTGGGGGAGGCGGCAGGGGTGCAGGACTTCCTCTATGGCCTCGGCAACCGCCTCGCCCTGCGCAGCGCGGCGCTGGCCGCCGCCGGGGTCGCGGGACGCTGGGATGAGAGAGGGTTCATCGAACAGGTGGTGCGCCCGATGCGCACCAGCGTCGCCCTGCGCTTTCTCTACGAGCGCGCCGGGGCGCGCGCCTCTGCCAGTTTTTGCCGGCGCGCCGCCGGCGCCGACTTCCGCAGCTTCCTGCGGCGACTGCAGCAGCCCGTATGGGCCAAGGACCTGCTCGCCATGGCGGTGATGGCTCGCTGGCGAGCGCGCGGTGGCTGCCGGCATGGCGAGCTGTGCAGTTGGTGCCGGGCGAGGGAGCGGTGATGGAGGCGGCGACCCATGTCCGGCGCGTGGCGCACCACCGCGGAGCCAACTTCTCGCTTGGCTTTCGCCTGCTCCCGCCGGCCAAACGGCGCGCCGTGTACGCGGCCTACGCGACCTGCCGGATTGCCGATGACATCGTCGACGAGGCCGACGCCGCGACGCCGGCGCAAGAGATCGGGCGCCAGCTCGACGCCTGGGCGGAGGAGATCCGCGCCACCTACCGGGGCCGGCCGGGGCATCCGGCTACGCGGGCGCTCGCCGGCGCGCTCGAGAGCTTCCCGATTCCCGAGGCAGCGTTCCTCGGCCTCGTCGAGGGCTGCCGGTTGGACCTCGAAAAGAAGCGATACGCGAGCTTTTGCGAGCTCGAGCGCTACTGTGAGCTGGTCGCGGTCACGATCGCGGACATCTCGCTGGCGATCTTCGGCACCCTCGACGCCGGCGCGGCGGGGCTTGGCCGGCACCTGGCCCTGGCCCTCCAGCTCACCAACATCTGCCGCGACGTTGGCGAGGATGTGAGACGAGGTCGCATCTATCTGCCGCTCGACGAGCTCGCGCGCTTTGGCGTCAAGGAGGAGTGCCTGCGCGAGGCGCGCGTCGACACTGAGCAGTTCGAGGCCTTGATGGCATACCAGTGCGCGCGGGCGCGGCAGCACTTCGCAGCCGCCAACCCCTTGCCGGGAAAACTTGCCGCCGACGCTCGCCCGGCGGTCCGGATCATGGGCGGCGTCTACCGGCGAGTCCTCGACCGGGTGGCGGCGAGCCCGGTGGCGGCGTTCCGGCGGCGAGTGGAGCTGCCGCGCTGGCAGCGGGCATGGGCCGTGGCCGCCGGCACCCTCGGCATGCCCTTCGTGCGCGGCGTCCCGGTGGACTGACCGCCGGATGCTCTCGAGGATGTGCCAGGTTTACCGGTGTGTCTGATTCGACAATCCGCTGGGACCGAGGTCTGGAGGGGGTGGGCGACCGGTTCTTGGAGGTCCCGACCCTGGCTTGACTGACCACGGACCGCGAACCACGTCTCTTCTCCCGGGCGGGCGGGGGAACGGACCACGGACCACGGGCCACGCCTCTTCCCCCGGGTGGGCGGGGGAACGACCCACGAACCACGAACCACGATCCCCGCCCTCTCCCCGGGCTACACTGGTGCGGTGAGGATCATCACCACCCACCTGGGCGCCGACTTTGACGCGCTGGGAGCGGCCGCCGGGGCGTTACTGCTGGCGCCCGGCGCGCGAGTGGTGTTTCCCGGCTCGCAGGAGGTGGGGGTGCGGCGCTTCCTCGCGGCGGAGGCGGTGCAGCTTCCGGAGGTGCGAGTCCGCGAGCTGCGCCGCAGCCGGATCGAGCATGCGCTGGTGGTGGACTGCTCCTCCCTGCGACGCCTCGGCGAGGTGGGCGAGCTGATCGCGGCCGCCGCCTGCCCGGTTCAGATCATCGATCATCACCCGGAGGCCGCGGACCCGATTCCCGGCGCCGAGGTGCTGTCGGCGCCGGTGGCGGCGACCTGCACGGTGCTCGCCGAGGAGCTGCGCCGCCGAGGGATCGTGCCCGATCTCACGACGGCGACGCTGATGCTGCTCGGGATCTACGAAGACACGGGCGGGCTGACCTATGTCGACACCACCCCCGCCGATCTGGCCGCGGCGGCCTGGCTGCTCGAGCGGGGCGCCCGCCTGGACTTTGTCAGGCGCTACGTGCTGCGGCCACTCGAGCCGCTGCAGTTGGAGCTCCTCAATCAACTGGTGGAAGGGGCGGTGGAACACCACATCGGTGGCGTCCGGGTGGTGATGACGGTGGCCCGACCGAGCGAGCAGATGGAAGAGGCGGCCTATGTCGTCCATCGCTACGCCGAGATTTTCGACCTGCCGGTGGTGGTGGCAATCCTCGAGGCGCCCCCCCAGCTTACCGTGATCGCGCGCTCGACCAACCGCTTCATCGACGCCGGGAAGCTGCTGGGTGGGATCGGCGGGGGCGGTCATGCGACCGCGGCCGCCGCGCGGGTTCGCGGAAAGACCGCGGTGGAGCTCTGCGAGGAGTTGCTGGTGGCGATCGCCGGCGAGCTTTCTCCCGGCTGGACCGCGGGCGCCCTCGCCACCCCCTACCTCCACACCTGCCCGAGCGAGTCCACCGTCGCCGCCGCCAAGGACCGCCTGGTGCGGCTGCGGATTAACGCGTTGCCGGTAGAGTCTGGCGGCTCGCTACTTGGCGTGGTGACCCGCCAGGTCCTCGACAACGCGATCGCCGGCGGGCTGGGGGAGCGGCCAGTGACGACCGTGATGCACCCGGGCGTGTGGGTGGTGGCCGCCGACACTCCGATCGAGGAGATCGAGCAGGGATTCATGGAGGGCGCCGCCCGTTTCGCGGTAGTCGCGCTGCCGCGCGGTCGCGGCATCATCACTCGTGTCGATCTCTACCGCCGTCTCTACGAGCGCCAGCTCGCGGCCGGCGCCCGGGTCGACCGGCGGCTCGCGGGCGCGCGGCGGGTGGTGCACAGCGTCGGCTACCGGCTGCGCGAGGCGATGC
>JAZDGE010000279.1:0-2220 GCA_043807175.1 Acidobacteriota bacterium | reverse complement strand
CACCGCGGCACCGTCGCCGGTCTGGGCCACCTCGCCTCGCTTCGCCGGCCGTCCGCGCTCGCCCAGGATGGCGCTCCACCGCGAGAGGTCGCCGCCCTCGGGCTCAGTCGGCCCGACGTGTTGCCGACAGTCGATCGCCGGCGCGAAGGCCTCGGGCCCGACCTGCACCAGCGCGCCGCCGTCGCCGAGCGTCCAGGCACCTCGCGTGCGGCCACAGGGATCGACCAAGCCCAAGACCACCGCGGGCAGTCTGGACTCGGGCCAGCTCGCCAGCGTCACCACGTCGCCGCCCGGGCTCACCGCTCGCAGCGCCCACCATGCAGCCGCCGCGCCCTTCATGGCAGCCTCGCCTCGGCGCCGTCGCCGTCGGCCACCCTGGACACGACTTTGCCTTTTTTGCGCCGCGCTGCAGGCATGACTCACCTCAAAAGGGTTGGGACCAGGGGTGCCACGGTTTGATCCGAATCTCCCTTGTCCTGGGGAGTCGAAACGCGCCCAGCGCGGCCTGGCAACCGCTCGCGCATCCTGGTCAGGTGGGCCAGCTCGGCCGCGCGCTTCTCTGGCGTCATGGCGGCCCGTCGCCGCTCGCGCCTGGCCTCGCGCTTCACCTCGGCCCTGGTCAACCCGCCATCGGGCAGCAGCTCGGGATACCGGCCCGCGATCGCCACTCGGACCGAGCGCCACGCGGGGCAATCAGGCTCGCCTTTGAGCCGGGTCCGCTTCGCCTGGTCCGGGTCCAGCGGGCAGACGTTGACTGAGCAGGTGTCGAAGCGAGGGCACGCCTCAAAGGGCGGGTGCGTCGCCGCCGTCTCGGGCGTGTTGCAAAACAGGACAGCCGCCGCGCCCTTCACCGCTTCACCTTGCGCGCCTCGACAAACGCCGCGAGGTCGGCGGGCGCGACGCGGATCGCGTTGCTCACGCGCACGTGGGCCAGCTCCCCGCGCTCTACCAGCGCGTAGACGGTGCAGGGCTGCACGCCCAGCCGTTCGGCCACGGCGCGCACCGTGAGCAGGTGGTCCGCGCCGCCGTCGACCACGCGCAGCGGACTCGGCGCCGCGGGTAGAAGCCGGGTAGAAGAATTCTGAGAAACGGGGCCAAAAACGGGCGAAGGGCTGGACTCGGCCGATCGCGTCAAGCGAGTATTTTCAATGGATTGCGAATCGCTGGTGCCCTGTGGACGGCCCCCGGCCGGCCCTTCGAACCCGTGGGTCGGGAGTTCGAGTCTCTCCAGGCGCGCCACGCTAAGCCCGCGCGGGTGTTGCGCTTTCGCATGCGCGACCCCGCCCGGTTTTCTGGGCTCCTGGCCTTCGGGTAGAAGCCGGGTAGAATCCAGAGGCACTTTTCCGCCGACAACGGCCAGCGCCCGGGCTTCCTCGGCGTCGGGTCGTGTCTCATTTTGAGGCACGGTCACGCCCAGGTGCAGCTTGGCGATCTCGTCTTTCAGGTGGGCTTGCTCCAAGTGGCCATACGTGTCTGCCGTCAACCGCACGTCGCTGTGCCGCATGACCTTCTGCACAACCGCCAGGCTCGCGCCGGCTTGTAGCAACAAGGTCGCGCACGTGTGCCGCAGATCGTGAAAGCGCAGCGGGCGCGGCGTGGGCACGGCCCACAGTCGCATGTTGCACTTCGGGCAGCGTCGCGGCGCCTTGTCGGGCGCGGCCTCGCGATGCCCGCAGCCTTGGCGCCGGCACTTGTGCGTCCAGCCCGTCACGATCTCGGCCCGGGCCAGCGCGCGCCGCAGCACGGCGGCCATGTCGAGGTCTTCGCGGCGTTGCTTGCCGTTGGCGTCGGGAAACACCAGCTCGCTCGGGCTCGTCTTGATCGCCGCCGCCAGGAAGGGGCGCAGCTCGGGGTGGATCGGGATCACGTCCGCCCGGCCGCCCTTGGTCGTCGCGTGGTCATGCGAGCGCGCGACCGTGAGCAATCCCGCGTCGAGGGCCACGTCGCGCTTGCGTAACGCGAACAACTCGCCCTTGCGCAAGCCCGCGAAGATCGCCGTCGCGAACAACGGGCGCCACCCTGGGGAGACGGCCGCGAGCAACACCGGCACTTCCTCGGCGCGCAGGTGGTCCGCCGCGTGCTTCACCACCTTGCGCTTGCGCGTCGCGGCCACGGGGTTGCCGCCTGTCCAGCGGCCCTCGGCGATCGCCCGGTTGAAGGCGGTCAACAGAAAGCCACGCGCGCCGTTGATAGTCTTGGGCGACAGGTGCGCCGGCAGGC
>JAZDGE010000278.1:0-3416 GCA_043807175.1 Acidobacteriota bacterium | reverse complement strand
CCCGCAACTCCTCGACCACGCGCGGGTAGTCGTCAGGATCGACGACTACGGTGACATGCCGGTGGTTCTTCGCGGCGGCTCGCAGCAGCGAGGGCCCACCGATGTCGATATTCTCGATCACCTCGGCGGCCGTCACGCCTGTCTTGCAGGCGGTCTCACGAAACGGGTAGAGGTTCACGACCACCAGTGAGATCGGCGAGAGATCCCAGGCCGCCAGCAGTTGCCTGTGCTCGGTCTCGTCGAGGTCGGCGAGAATGGCAGCGAACACCTTGGGGTGGAGCGTCTTGACGCGGCCGCCGAGAACCTCGGGCGAGCCAGTTAGATCACTCACCTCGCACACCTCGACGCCAGCGGCGCGCAGCGCCTTGGCGGTGCCGCCAGTCGAGACGATCTCGAAACCCAGCTCAACGAGTGAGGGGGCGAGGGACTCGAGGCGGCGCTTGTCGGAAACCGAGACGAGGGCGAGGCGTTTCACGTGGCTTGGGTTCTCCCTTCCAGAGCAGTGTCGGGGCCGGGACAGTCGCAATCTCGGGAACCAGGCCTCCCGCCCGCCGCCACACCCAGGCGGCGAGGAACGAGTAGATGCTGGCAGCATGGTTGAGGGTGAGTGAGGCGGCGCCAAACGAGGTCGAGCGGTCGTCGAGACGACGCCACGAGGTGGGTCCGCCAACTCGATCCAGGTCCTCGCGCACCAGGGAGGCGAGCATGGTGGCGGTGTGTTGGCGCCCGGCGAGGTAGGGCAGAAGCTCAGCCGGGGTCGCCGGTTGCGCGGCGAGACCCGGTGCGTAGTAGACGATCGGGATCCGCGGCGCTGCCGCCGCCAGGTAGGCGGCAAACGCCTGTGAGTGCGGCGTGGCAACGCGGTCAGCGGCAAATGGGCTGGCGAGGTCCAGGGCGAGATGGGCGAGGGCGCCCAGGCCCGCCACAACCTCGTCAAACGACTGGTGCTCGCGCACCGCCTCGGCGAGGCGCTCACACTGCGCGATCAAGGTTGCCTCCAGGCCATCGGCGGCGCCGGGCTGGTGAGTGTGAGCCGGCCAGGCGGCGGCCTGCGTCGCACCTCGCGTCCAGTCCTGGCGCCGGCGCACCACCTGTCGCGCCAGATCTGGTGGGAGCCAGGGCAGGGCCCGCTCCCCAACCACCAGGTCGAGCTCGCCTGAGTGGATGAAGCACGCCATCGCCAGGGCGGGGATCACGGCTGACAGCACGGCGCGATTCTAGCCTGGAAATCGCTGGGCCGGCGACGGTGCCGCCCATCCCGCCGGCCAAGAGCCGTTTACGAGCGTGACTCGTTCGCTCACAACTTGCCCCGACAAGGCCCTTGTTCGGACCCGTTGGCGAGACCGCATCGCATTTTCTATCCGCACTCGGTGCAGTGTGATACACTTCGCGGGCGGGGCCAATCGCGAGCGTGCGGGGCCCCGCGCCGCTCGCTGGTAGATCTTGAGGCAGGTGCCTTGCCAGAGGCAGTCACAGGATGGAGGGCCTCGCTGGCGGCTGCGGGCGGTGGTCTCAAAAGCGAACCGTCGAGGATCTGGGGCAGCACCCGGCTGGATCCGGCGTGGCTGGTCCCGGGTGGCCCGACACCAGCGCCCGCCGGGGCGCATTGATGCGGGGGGTGAGATGGCCGACCTGCTGCAGTATCGGAGCTCTGCTGACGAGCGCCTGGACTGCTTTTACCTGGGCACCGCGGAGAAACAGCATCCGCTCCGCGGCCTTGTCCTTCCCCAGCGGGAACGGGCGGCGATCGCGAAGGCGGTCGAAGAGCTTGGCGTCCGCGGCGCGGAGGGTGAGGTGCTGGTCACTGCCAGCCCGCTGCCCGCCTTCTCTCGCATCGCCTGCTTCGGCATCGGCAAGGCTGCTGAGTTCTCCGTTCACGCGCTGCGCAAGCTTTTGCGGCGGGTGCTCGAGCAGGCCGGACGCAACCGCGAGTACCAGATCGCGGTGGCGTTGCCCTTCGCGCCGAACGACATAGATCCGGCCGAGGCGCGCTCTCTCACCCTCGCTGAGCTGGCGCTCGCCGACTACCGCTTCGACCGCTTTCGCTCGCGGCCCGACGAGGCGACCAAGGTGGACGGCGTCCACGTGGTGCCGCTCGAAGGTGAGACTGATGAGCAACTCGCTGGTTTGATCGAGCGCGCGCAGCGGCTCGACGGCCTGGTGCGGCTGGCGCGCGATCTCGGTAACCGGCCGGGCAATGACCTCACGCCCTCGGTCCTGGCTTCCGAGCTCGCCGCAATGTTCAGCGCCTCGCCGGTACGGGTGACGGCGATGGGCGCCAAGGAGCTCGAGAAGGAAGGCCTGCGCGGGATTCTCGCGGTGGGAAGGGGTTCGGTCGAGGAGCCTCGCCTGATACGGCTGGAGTACCGCGCGAAAAAGCCCAGGTCATCGCTTACCCTCATTGGCAAGGGCGTAACCTTCGACTCCGGCGGCATCTCGCTCAAGCCCGCCGCGGACATGTCATTGATGAAGCACGACATGGCCGGGGCGGCGGCGGTGGTGGCGGCGATGCGGGCGGTGGCCGACACCCAGCCCCTGCTCAAGGTGGTCGGCTTGCTGCCGGTGGTCGAGAACCTCCCCTCCGGCAATGCCGTCAAGCCCGGCGACATCCTCACCCTCGCCAACGGGACAACAGTCGAGGTCGACAACACCGATGCCGAGGGCCGGATCATCCTCGCCGACGCCCTGATCTACGCGGCGCGCTTCAACCCGGACGTGATCGTCGATCTCGCGACCCTGACGGGCGCCTGCTCCGTTGCGCTCGGGAGTGAGCTCGCGGGCATGTTCGCCAACGACGACGAGCTCGCAGCGAGGATTGAGCGGCTGGGCCGGCGCACCGGCGATCGGGTCTGGCGCCTTCCGCTGCTGCCCGAGTACCGCGAGCTGCTCCGCAGCGAGTGGGCGGACCTCAAGAACAGCTCGGGACGTCGCGGCGCCCTGCCCGCCTCGGCCGCATTCCTGCATCGGTTCGTTCCCGATGGCGTGTGCTGGGCCCACCTCGACATCGAGGGCGTGGCCCAGCTCCCGCGCGGGCACAACGGGCTGCCGCCGGGTGCCACCGGCTTTGGTGTGCGGCTGCTACTGGCGCTGCTTGAGGAGATGGCGGAGAAGGGATGACGAGCTTCTGGGTCCGGTCGGCGACGGCCGGCGATCTCAAGGCCGTGCGCAGCCTCGCGAGCCGGGTCGGCCGCGAGTTCCTGACCGGTACCCGTAGCCTGCGGCTGCCGGGCGAAGTGGCAGGCAACGACCTTGTCTGGGTGGTCGAGGCCGGTCGGGGGGAGATCGTCGGGTCCTGTGCCCTGCGCGAGAGCGCGGGCGGGACCTGGGAGCTTCACTCCCTCTACCTTGCCCCCGAGTACCGCGGGTTCGGGCTGGGCAAGTCCCTGGCCGAGCATGCGATTCGGGTCGCGCGCCAG
>JAZDGE010000277.1:0-9860 GCA_043807175.1 Acidobacteriota bacterium | reverse complement strand
GGTTGCTGCCTGGCGCCGGGGCGGTTTTCGTCCTCCCCAGGCGCGACAGGTAGAGCGCGCTGCCCTTGGAGTAGGCGAAGAAGTACACATAGCTGGTGCCGGGCTCGAGCCCGGCAAGCTTGTACTTGACGCAGTGATCGTACTCCGCCTTGGCCGGCACGACGTCGTTGAAGACGATGCGGTTGAAGTACTTGTCCTTGCTAACAATTAGCCGGACGCTCAAGTCCTGGGCGGCTAGCGCCGAGTCGTCGACCCTGGTCCAGAGGATCACGCTGTCTGGGCGCGGATCGCCCGAGGCGACCGACTGGGGGAAGTACTGCGCGCTGACCTCGATGCCGGGATAGGCGGCGGCCCCGGTGAGCACCTGCGCCACCCGCCCTCGGACCTCCCGCTCCGGCAGCCCGTCCCGGCCGACCAGGCGAGGCCGTGCCGCCTCCACCCACGCGGCGCTCGCCACGATTCCGACCAGCGCCATGAAATGCAAACTGCTCAGGGGCCTTCTCATCGTCCTGTCTCTCCTTTCCATGCCATGATATCGGACCGCGGGTATCGCCTCGATCTCATCCGCCGCCGGCGCTCGACCAGGCAGTTAGTGAGATTGTCTGATTGACGAGAAACAGCGTGATGCCGACCGCAAGCGCCACCCCGGCGCCAATCGCGAGCCCGATCAGCGCCCGGCGCGGGTGCTTGAGCACGACATGCGCGACGATCGCGTCGCCGGCGGCAAGCAAGAAGCTGGCGTTGTCGGCAGAGGGGAGCCGGTGGGTCGTGCCCTGCTCGTCGAGCTGCTGCTCGACCCTCAGCTCGTAGCGACCCGTCTCCAGGCCAGCGAGCGCGTAGCGTGGCTCGTGCGAGGTGTGAACGAGCCGGGGAGTGCCGTCGAGTCGCCACAGCTCGCTGACGATTCGCCGCCCGGTGACGGCGCTGCGATCCTCATCGGCACGATCGTCGAACACCCGCACCTCGAGGACGCCGGTACCGCCCTGTACAGCCCCGGGCGTGACCCGGGCGACGCGCGCCGAGACGCAGCCTGTCACCCCGCTGGTAGAGAAGGTGACGAGAAGAACGCGGGCCGACCAGGCGCTCCAACCTCGCGACCACATGGCTTTCTCCGTCCTCCCGATGATCCTACACCCGAATCGTCGTACCTGCTGGCTTGGCGACGGCCGAACACCGGCGCACCTTGGAGTGCGGCAGCCATGCTGCCGCCTTGCCTCTGCGCGAGTCATGCTCGCGCCTCCGGGCCACAGGGGCCCTGCAGCGCGACGGCGCTGCAGAGCGCCAGCATGGCTGGCGCGAACAACAAGGCGCAAGCATGGCTTGCGCACTCCACACCCCACCCGCGAGCTTGGCGGGTGGCACGAAGCGAGGCGGGACTCCTGCCCGCTGGGTCGTGGGAAACGAAACGCGGCGGGACTCCGGGGGCCTTGGCGTGCGGCAACATCTGATGCGAGCCGCAAGTGGCCAAAGTCGAGCCGGCAGCGACCCGCCGCCCCAGGCTACCCGCGCAGCGCCTCGACCGGCGTGAGACGGGCGGCCGACAGCGCCGGGAAGAGCCCGGCGAACACCCCCACGGTGACGGCGAAGCCGATGCCGAGAAAGAGGCCGAGCGGCGCCAGCGGCAGACCCGCCTCGAAGGCCCCCGATGCGGCCTTGGCGATGGCGGCGCCGAGTAGGCAGCCGAGGACTCCGCCGAAGACCGAGAGCGTCGTCGACTCGACCAGGAACTGGAGCAGGATCGCCCGGTCGGGGGCGCCGATCGCCTTGCGCAGGCCGATCTCGTAGAGCCGCTCCGCGAGTGAGATCTTGACCACCGAGTAGATGCCCACGCCGCCGACGAGCAGCGAGATTCCGGCGATCGCCGCCAGCACGATGGTCCAGTTGCGGAGCAACACCTTGATCTCCTTTTCCGCCTTCAGGATCTCGTCGGCGATGTTCTCCACCTCGAAGTCGGAGACGCCGTGGTGGGAGCGGCGGACGAGCCGCTCGAGCTCCGCCTTGACGAGGTCGAGGCGATCGGTGTCGCCGGTCTTCACCGAGATGATGCTCAGTCGTTCGCCGCCCTGCAGGTAGGCGCGAAAGGCCGTCAGCGGCACCAGCACGCCGTTCATCTCGCGGCGCACCCAACCCGAGTTGACCATCCGGTTGCCGAGCCGCACCTCGACGCCGACGACGCGAAACGATGCGCCACCCACCCGGATGTCCTTCCCAACCGGATCGTCAGTGCCGAAAAGGCGCTCAGCGAGCTCGACGCCGAGCACCGCGACGCGGCGGGCGTCGAACTCATCCCCCTCGTTGAGCCAGCGACCGGCGGACACCTCGCGCCCGTGGACAGTACCGTACGAGGGGGTGATGCCGTAGACCTGCACGCGCACGTTGCTCCCTCGCGCGGCGACCACCTCGTACTTGAGACGCACCGCGGCCACCGCCTCGAAGTCCTCGCCGCCTCCGGCAAGCAAACTAGCGTCGCGCCGCACCAGGCCACGCGAGAGGGGAAGCTTCTTGCGCTCCTTGGGGTCCTCAGGCGCCTGCGCCGAGACGAACATCACGCCGTCGAAGCCGAGGCCCTTGATGCCCTCCCACACCATCACCTTGACGCCCTCGATCATGGTCACGAGAACCACCACCGCCATGGTGCCGAGCACCACGCCGATGAGCGTGAGCGCGGAGCGCAGCTTGTGCGCCCAGACCTCGGCGAGGGTGGTGCGCACCGCTTCCCAGATCGCGAGGCCGCCGCTGGAGGGTGTGGCCAGAGGGGTCGGCTGGTTCAGCGCCGCCATCGCCCGCCTCCTACTCGTAGCGCAGCGCGACCACGGGGTCGAGGCGCGCCGCCTTCCAGGCGGGAAAGAGGCCGAAGAGGAGGCCGACCGTGCCGGCCGACAGGATGGCGCCGGCCACCATGCTGGGGGTCAGCACCGCGGTTTGCGAGAGCAGGCTCGCCATCGCGTGCACGAAGCCGATGCCCAGCACCAGGCCGGCGGCGCCGCCGAGGCCGGTAACGATGGCGCTTTCGAGCAGGAACTGCACCGCGATGTGCCATCCCTGCGCGCCCAGGGCCTTGCGGATCCCGACCTCGCGCATGCGTTCGGTAAACGAGGCGAGCAAGATGTTCGCCACCACGATGCCACCGACGAGCAGCGAGATGAGGCCGCAGACCATGAATGTGATGTCGTAGACCTTGCCCTGCTGGTCCATCTGGTCGACGCGGTCCTTGCGGTCCCAGACCTGGAAGTCCTCGGCGCCGTGGCGCGCGAGCAGCAGGCGGCGCAGGGCCGGGACCGCCTCCTTGTGCGCTTCCACCGACGCCAAGCGCAGGCCGATCTCGTCGATCTTGCGGCTGCCTGCTCCCACCGCCCGCGCCTGGATCGCCGTGACCGGCACGGCGATGAGCTCGTTCATCCACCCGAGGGCGTTGTAGGTGTCGCTCTTGTTCCAGTAGAACTCGCGGTAGCGCAGCAGCCCGGCGACCCGATAAAGGTCCCCGCCGAGCCGGATCAACTTGCCGATCGGGTCCTCGCTGCCGAAGAACTCGCGGGCGCGATCCGCGCCGAGCATGCACAGGTTGGCGGAGGTGGTCACGTCCTCGTCGGCGATGAAGCGGCCGCGCTCGATCTGCAGCTCGTGGAGATCGGCGTACCTCGGCCCCACGCCGGTGACGTACAGGTTGCGAGTCGCGCGCGGGCCGCGGACCAGGACGGTGCGGCCGATCTTCGGCTCCACCAATTCGAATGCCGGCAGCGAGGCGCGCAAGGCCTCGACGTCGTCGAGGGTGAGGCCGCGGCTGGCTCGCTCCCGGGCCGAGGCGCGCACCGTCTCCGCCTGCTTCGGCCACACCATCACCTTGAGCACGCCGCCGGACTCGGTGTAGTACTTCAGGCTCTGCTGGCGCTCGCCGGCGGTCAGTCCCATCGTCCCCACCACCGAGGCGACGCCGAGCACGACCCCGAGCGTTTGGAGCGTGGTGCGGCCGGCGTGGGCGCGCACGTCGGCGAGGCTGTCGGACATCACTTCCAGAACGTTCACCTAGGCCGCCTGCCGCTGCACGTCGCTCTCGATACGGCCGTCCACCAGACGCAGCACCCGCTTCGCATGCCGGGCCACGGTCTGGTCGTGGGTGACGATGATCACCGTCTGGCCAACACCGTTGAGGACGTCGAAGATGTCCATCACCTCGCCGCCGGTGGCCTGGTCGAGGTTGCCGGTGGGCTCGTCGGCGAGTAGCAGCGAGGGGCGGGTGACGAGGGCGCGCGCGATCGCGGCTCGTTGCCGCTGCCCGCCTGAGAGCTGGTTGGGGTGGTGGCGCCCGCGGTCTGCGAGCCCCACCTGCTCGAGCATCTCGGTGGCGAGCTGGTGGCGCTCCTCGCGCCTCACGCCGCCGTAAAGCAGCGGCAGCTCGACATTGCGCAGCAGGCTCGCGCGCGGCAGCAGGTTGTAGGCCTGGAAGACGAAGCCGATGAACTTGTTGCGCAGCACCGCCAGGCGGCTGGCGGAGAGGTTGGCGACCTCCTCGCCGTTTAAGAGGTAGCTCCCCTTCGAGGGGGTGTCGAGGCAGCCGAGGATGTGCATGAGCGTCGACTTGCCCGACCCCGACGGGCCCATGATCGCGAGGTACTCGCCTGGCAGCACGTCGAGGGAGACGCCGCGCAGCGCGTGGACCGCGTTTTCGCCGGCGTCGTAGGTCTTCCACGCCTCATCGAGGTGGATGACCGGCTCGCTCATCGATTCTCTTCCTTCTTCTTCGGGCGCGTCGGGTCCTCGAGCGCGACCTCGTCTCCTTCGGCGAGGCCGGCGACGATCTCGGCGTGCGAGATCGACGAGAGGCCGGTTTCGACCTTGCGCTCCTCGAACTTCTCCTTCCAGGCGTCGCGGGGATTCGGCGTCGCCTTGGGCTCGCTGCCCTTCTTCTTCGCCTCCTCGTCGCGTTCGTCCTTCGCCTTGCCCTTCTCAGGCGCCGCTTTCTTGAGGTACACGACCTCGCCGTCCTCGCGGTGGAAGACCGCCTCGATCGGCACGGCCAGCACGTGATCGGCGCGCTCGCCCTTGATCATCACGTTGGCGGTCATCCCGGTGCGCAGCTCCTTGCCCTGGTTGTCGAGCGTGACCTCGACGTCGAACACCTTCACCTGGTCCTCGAGGCGCGCCGCCGGCGCGATGCGCGAGACCTTGCCGGGGAAGCGCACCTTGGGGTAGGCGTCGAGCGTCACCATGACCAGCGCGGCGAGCCGCACCTTGCCGATGTCCACCTCGCTCACGCCCACCTTGACGATCATGCTCGAGAGATCCGCGACGGTGGCGATCACTGTGCCGGCGTTGAACGAGCCAGCGCCAGTCACCGCCTCGCCCAGCTCCACCGGGCGCTTGATCACTACGCCTTCCATCGGCGCGGTGATGTTGATCTGCTGATTGGGGTTGGTCGTGAGCGGAATACCCGAGGACTCGACGATGCCCGCCTTCTCACGCGCCGCGGCGAGCGCCTCCTCGGCGGACTTGTAGCGGGTCTCGGCGGTGCGGTGGAGCTCGATCGAGATCAGCCCGGCACCCAGCAGCTCCTCCTTGGCCCGATAGTCCTTCTCGGCGTCGAGGTAGTCGATCTCCTGCTGGTTCACGCCGCGGCGCACCGCGGCCAGGGACTGCGCCTGCATCACATCGGGCTCGATCGCGGCGAGGAGCTGGCCCCGCTTGACGGTGTCACCCTCGCGAATCGGCAGCGCCACCACCTTGCCCGAAAGTGCCGACTTCACCTCGACCTTGATCTCGGGCTCGACGGTGCCGATCTCGGTCACCTCAACCTGGACATCGGCATAGCCCGCCTTGCCGAGGGCGAGCTCGTCCTTCTTCTCCTGGTTGCGCGTGCGAGGTGCAAGCGCCACCGCCGATCCCACCGCGACCACCGCGAGCGCACCGACAAGAATCAGCCACTTCTTCTTCCGCTGCATTGCACCCTCCACCGGCACATCCAATTCTACGGACAAAAGGTGGAGAAGGTTCGCCGCCACGTTCGCCAGGGCTTCGGGGTTGACAGCGCCATCGCTCGTTGGCCGCCGGCTGGCAGTCAAACGGCGAGGAGACTGTCGAGGTCTACCTGGTGAAGCACCGCCAGCGCCCTGCCGAGCTGCGCCTCCGGCACCAGGAAGTGATCGGTGTCGTGGCTGGCAAAGCAGAGCACCGGGATGCCCACCTCGGCCAGAGCCCGGCTCACGGCGGCGAGCAGGCCAACGGTCGAAAGCGGCAGCACGGCATCCAATGTGATCGCCCGCCAGCCGCCGGCGAGTTGCTCGATGAGCCCCTGATACCGTTCGACGAGGTCCTCGGGGGCTAGGAAGCTGACCTCGCCGTTCCCGATCACCAGACAAACCGGCGCTCCGCCGGCATCCGGTGGCGTCCAGCCCGGCGGAACCGCAGCCAGCCTGGCAATGGCATAGCGCTGTGCCCACAGGCGCACGCGTACCCCTCGCTCAGGCACCGGCATCGCTTCGTGAGCCTTGAGGATCAGTAGGCGTCGAGGATGAAGTGAAGCGGGTTTTGCCGCTCTCCATCCTTCCAGACCTCGTAGTGCAGATGAGGGCCAGTGGTGCGGCCCGTAAGCCCTACCTTCCCGAGCGGTTGGTTCCGGCCCACCCGGGCGCCTTCCTTGACCAGCAGCCGGTCGAGGTGGGCGTACACCGTGGTGTAGCCATAGCCATGGTTGATCTTTACCACCTTGCCGTAGCCCGTCTCGCGGTCGGCGAAGATCACCACGCCGTCAGCGGTGGAGCGGACCGGGGTTCCGATGGCCACCGAGAGGTCAACCCCCTCGTGAAAGGCGGGGCGGCGCGTCAGTGGATCTAGCCGCGGGCCGTAGCCATCGGTGATTACACCGACCACCGGGGCAATCGTCGGCGTATGCGCCAGCATCAGCGTCTGCTCGCTCAGGCGCTGCTCGACCTTGGCGAGCTGGCGGTCGAGCGTCTCCTGCCGCGTGACGAGGGCGTCGGGCTCGGCGGGAAGGCGATCAAGCGGTCCGCCGCTGCCCACCCCCCCTTGCAGGTCGCTCGCAGGTGAGAGTAGCAGGTCCGAGACGCCAGCGGCAATCGCCAGCGAACGTGTCCGCTGCTCGAACTGGTCGAGCCGCGCCTGCACCTGCTTGATCGTCTCGCCGAGGCGCTGACTGGACTTGCGCAGTTGCGTGTTGTCCCGCTCCAGCGCCTGATACATCGCGCGCTGGCGAAGGAACGAGCCCGAGGCGGCGAGCGAAACGAGCGACAGGACGAGAAGCCCTGCGCCACAAGCGAGAAGCGCCTTCAAGACGCGCGGCGTGAGCCGCAGCTTGTACACCTTGCCCTGGGCATGGGGGATGATGATGATCGTACTGTGGCGCTTCTCCACCACCTCCTCATCCTCCTCCGAAATAGACTGGCACCACAGCCGTGATGCGCGTCAATCACTTTGCCACACCCTCGGAGGCGGTGTCAACCCACAGGATAAGCTCTTACGGAGCTTCGAATTAGTCCAAGATGCAAATGGCCGGGAGCAGACCCGGCCGAGAAATCGAAAAGGCAAAACGGGGAGGGTCGTCCCTCCCCGCCCGTGCTTCCACACCCAACACAGCCTGGCTACATCGCGGCCCTGGCGCAGGATCCGGCGCGCCGGCCACCGGCAAGTGGCCTCCCGGTGGCGGAGTCGCGCAGCGCGATCTCAATTCCCGTTCCCAGGTGCTTGACGCTGAGAGCGACCCAGTGCTCAGCGCCATCGAGCTCGACCGGAGCGGCCACCACCTGAAGCTCCTCACCCGCCACCAGTGAGATACCGGCATGGGCGAGCGCACGATAGGGCGAGAGCGTGATCGCGACGTCGCCAGCGGCGGTCGAGAGCTCGACCACCGGCATCCCCTCGCCAGGGCCACCAGTGAAGCTTGCCACGGTTCCCTCATAGGCGGTCGTGCGGGCAAGGTCAGGTCCCACACCCGCGCAGCCGCCAGACCCGCTGCGCCGCCCCACCGCTGCTGCCGCTCCGACGCCGATCCCGGCCCCGGGCGCCCCGCCACTCCCGAGCCGCCGGCGCACGCTGCCGGCGCCCTGGCCACCGATCCAGGCTGGCGTACCGTCCGGATTGCGGAGCACGAGCGTCAGGTTCGAGCTGAGGTTCTTCACGCTCGCTGCGGCAAGGCCGCTCTCACAGGAGGCGCAGAGAAAGGCCGTTACCTCCACCTGGTCGCCGGCTTGCGCCGAGAAGCTCTGCGCCTTGATGTACCGGAACGGGCCAAGCACGAAGGTATGCTCGGCGCCGCTGCCATCCCTGATCACGAGCTGCGGCATGCCCTGCCCGAGCCCGGCGGCAAACTGGGCCACCTCGCCCCGCACGATTGTCGTTTGGGAGACATCGACCTGCGGCCCGCTGCCGTCACCGGTCCCCTTGCCGAAACCGTGCCGTTGCGCCAAGGCATCCCCCGCCAGCGCGAACAGCAGCGCTCCGGCCGCCACCAGAGTTAGAGTTGTGGTTTTCATCTTCGTCGTCCCCTTTCGATCCCCCCACGGGGCCAGCCACTCCCAAAGCACGCCTCATGCCAGCCCTGAGCAGAAAGCGTAAGTGTGGGACTGTGATGATGATAGAAGAACTCGCGTCGAATTTCACGCCGGGGCGCCTGCAAGCTCTTGCAGTTGGCCTGCAGCTCCTTTCATGCGATCTGGCGGCCGCCGGAGCGTGGAGCCGCGAAGGCTGTGGTCCGCGTGCGTGCATCAGCCAGGTGAAAAGACAGGAGGCAGGCCGCCCTCACCCGATTCCGAAGCGACGCATCCGGTAGTAAAGGGTGCGTACCGACACGCCAAGCAGGCGGGCAGCCTCTTCACGGTGGCCGGAAGTGCGCCGCAACGCCTCGTGCAGCGCCTCGCGCTCGCGGGCCTCGCGGTCGAGCGGAACCGTCTCCGGCGCCGTCATTCCGGACGGCGGCAGCGCGCCGGAAAGAAAGAGATCGACCGGACGGATCGGCGCGCCGCTCCGTACCACCAACGCCCGTTCGAGGACATTGCGTAGCTCGCGGACGTTCCCGGGCCAGGCGTAGCGCTGGAGCTCCGCCATGGCGGCCGGAACCAGATCGGGGACTGGCAAGCCGTGACGGGACGCGAGACGCTCCAGCAGATGGCGCGACAGCACCTGGACATCGCCGGCCCGCTCGCGCAAGGGCGGCAGGTGCACGGGCACCACCGCCAGACGAAAGAAGAGGTCGCGGCGAAATGCACCAGCCGTCACCGAGGCCGAGAGATCGCGATTGGTAGCAGCGATCAGCCGCACGTCGACGGCGATCTCCTCACTCCCGCCCAGCCGCCGCACCATGCGCTCCTCGATCACCCGCAGCAGCTTGGCCTGAAGTGCAAGGGGAAGGTCGCCCACCTCGTCGAGAAAGACGGTGCCGCCGTTCGCTTCCTCGAACAGCCCCCGCCGGTGGCTGCTGGCTCCGGTGAAGGCGCCGCGGACGTGGCCGAATAGCTCGCTCTCCAGCACCGACTCGCTGAGGGCGCCGCAATTGATCGCCACGAAGCGGGCGACGCCGCGCGGGCCCAGCTCGTGGATCGCGCGTGCCACCAGCTCCTTGCCGGTGCCGCTCTCTCCCACGATGAGCACGGTCACGTCGGCCGGTGCCACGCTTCGGATGAGCTCGAACACGCCGCGGATCGCTTGCGAGCCCCCGACGATGCTCTCGAAGCGCTGCGCGCTGCCGAGCTGCCGCACGAGATCGCGATTGCGCGCGAGCAGCCGCCGGTAGGACAGCGCGCGGCGGACCGCCGCCACCACCGTGCCCTGGGCCTCGAACGGCTTGACCAGAAAATCGTAGGCGCCCTGCCGCATCGCATCCACCGCGACCTGCACGGTGGCGCGCCCGGTCA
>JAZDGE010000276.1:0-8290 GCA_043807175.1 Acidobacteriota bacterium | reverse complement strand
AGCTCGCGCTGACCGCGGCCGATCGGGATCATGCCGTCGATTGCCTTGATTCCGGTCTGCACCGGCTCCTTCACGGGTTGGCGCCGCACCACGCCCGGCGCGACGCGCTCGATCGGGTTGTGCGCAGTGGCCGCGATCGGTCCTTTGCCGTCGATCGGGAGGCCGAGCGAATTGACCACGCGGCCAACTAGCGCCGGGCCCACGGGAACCGAGAGGATCTTGCCGGTGCGGCGCACCTCGTCGCCTTCCCCGATGGAGTGAGTCTCGCCCATGAGCACGCAGCCCACGCCGTCCTCTTCGAGATTGAGGGCGAGGCCGAAAACGCCATGGGGAAACTCCACCATCTCGCCCGCCATCACGCGGTCGAGGCCGAAGACGCGGGCGATTCCGTCGCCCACCGACACCACCGTGCCCACCTCGGCCATCTCAACCGAGGTCTCGAGCCCTTCGATCTGGCGTCGCAGGATGTCCGTGATCTCGTTAACCTTGATCTGCATGCCACTCTCCTTAAAGAAGGCGAAAGGCGAAAGGCGACAGTTTCCGCCGCCCCCCACCCAGGAAGCCCAGCCGCCCGTCCCTCTCCCGGCCATTCAGCCGGCGGGCGGGAGGTGGAACCAGCACGGAGCTGCAGTGCATCGTCACGCTAGCGCTCTTTGCCGGAGCGGGCGAAACGCGCCAGTTGCGCGCGCAACGATCCATCGAAGACCTGGCTTCCCACCCGCACGACGAAGCCGGCGAGCAGCTCGGGTCTCGACCTTGACTCCAGCTCCACCCGTGACCCCAGCCTCTCCTCGAGCACCTTGGCCAGGGCAGAAACCTGCTGCGGGGTAGCCGCAACGGGCAGCTCGACGCTCCCGCGCACCATCCCTTCCCGGCGATCGACGAGGGCGCGCAGGGCGGCCACCACGTCAGGCAGAAAGCGAAGCCGGTAGTGCTGGGCGAGCGCCGCCAGCAGCCGCTGCGCCTCCACCCGCAACTGGAGCGCCCGGCCGATCTCGGCGAGGAGCTTTTGCTTCCTCCCAGCGCCCACCCCCGGCACCTCGAAGGTGCGCAGGAGCGCCGGATAGCGGTGAAACACGTCGGCAGTGGTGGCGAGTTGCGCCTCCACCTCGCGCAGGGCGCCGACTCCCTTGCGCTCCATAACCTGAAATAGGGCCGCCGCATAGGGACGTGCGACTCGCCGGCTCACTGCTTGCCTCCCTTGTTCCGCTCGCCCAGGCGCTGCAAGGCGCGCTGGAACAGCCGCTCGCGATCGGCCGGCGTGAGCTCGCGCTCGAGCAGCTCGCGAGCGAGCTCGGCCGCAACCCCGGCAGCCTCGCCGGCGAGCGAGGCGCGGGCGGCCTCGACTCGACGGGTGGCCTCTTGGTCGAGCTGGGCGAGCAGGCGGGCCGCCTCGGCCTCGCCCTGCTTCTCGAGCTGCGCCCGGTCTCGCTCGCCCTCGCGCTGCAGCCGCTCGCGGAGGCTCTCGATCTCACCGGCCAGGGCGGCGACCTTGCGCTCCATCTCGGCCTTCAACTGCACCGCCTCCTCGCGCTGGCGCGCAGCCTCGGCGAGGGAGCGGGAGATGTCCTCGCGGCGGGTGCGAAAGAACTGTGACATCGGCTTCGCCAGCAGGTAGGCGAGGAGGCCAAAAAAGCCGATCAGGTTGGCGGCATACCAGACCACCCGGGGAAGCCCGAGGAAGGTGTCGCTCTCGCCGTGCTGAGCCTCCGCCGCCACTAGTGGCGCCGCGACGCAGATCATCAGGAGCACCAGCAGGGGTCGTTTCACGCCGCCACCCTCCGTCCCAGCACGCGCTCGGCGAGGGCGCGTGAGAGCTCGCGAGCATGCACGCGCAGCGTGTCACGCGCCTGCCGCGTGGCCTCCTCGAGCTCGGCGCCGTGGGCGGCGAGGAGCGCCTGCCCCTGCGCCCTGGCGCGGTCAAGCTGCTCACGCCGCTTCGCCTCGCCGGCAGCCCGCAGGCGGGCCCGGTCCTGTTGGGCCTCGGCAGCCGCCTGGGCCAGCTCGCGCTCGCAGCGCGCGAGGGACTCGGCGAGGGTCTGCTGGGCGCTCGCGAAGCCGTCGCGCGCCTCACGAACCTGCTTTTCGCGCAGATCAAGGAGGGCGCCCAGAGGTTTCAGGAACTGGGTCCGGACCAGCAGGTACACGGCCCAGAAGCAGGCCATGATGAGGAGCAACGACAGGTTCGGTGGAGCGATCACTGCAGCCTCCCGACTCGTTGTGGGATGGGGTCCCCCCCGGGCCCCCCGGCGACATGTGATAAAAGTAGCAAACAGCTTGAAAAAGGTCAACCGGGAGTGAAGAGGCGGCCTATGGCCCATGGCTTATGGCTTCTGGACGGTCCCGCCAAAAGTCCCCGCAGCCACTCCCACATGAAACCGCGTCCACGCAAGTCATTTTAAAAATATGACTTGGACGTGCATCCCCCCAGACCAACAAGGCTGGAAGAGCACTTTTGGCGCGACCGTTCTTCCGGCTTTGGGTCGTTGGCTCTTGGCCTCTTGCTATTGGCCATAGGCTATAGGCCATCGGCCATTGGCCGTTTGCCATTGGCTGGCGACGCTAAGTGCAGCGCTTGCGTCCAACCTACCGGGTGGCCAGCTCGAGACCGGCAAACAGCCGCCGGCCGGGGGCGGGGTAGCCGCGGATCTCCTGGTAGGAGCGATTGGCCAGGTTCTCGGCGCGAAGGCGGAGAGTGAGCCAGTCCGAAAGGGGCGCCGCGAGCGCGGCGCTCGCGGTCGCAAACCCGGGCTGCCCGGCGCGGGTGTAGGTGACCGGGTCGAGATCCTGGCGGCGGCCCACCCAGATGAGCGAAAGCTCGCCGGAGGCCGAGCCGGCGAGCGGCCCCCGCAAGGTCGCCGCGCCTGACCACTCGGGGCGGCGCAGGAGTGCATTGCCGGCGCCGTCACGAGCATCGAGGTAGGTGAGGGCGAGCGCGAGGCCGGCGCGGGCCGTGACCGGGATCATCAAGCTGGCCTCGATGCCGTCCTGTGCGGCGCGGGCCGTGTTGGCGAAGCGGAAGGCCGCGTAGTCGAAGTCGACGAGGTCGACGATCCGGTTGGAAAAGGCGACGAGTTGGAGGGACGAACGTCCGGAAGCTAGCGGCAGCGCGACACCGAGCTCGCCCGCACGGGAAAGCTCGGGCTCAAGCGCCGGGTTGCCCGAGAACGGGTAGTAGAGCTCGCCGAGCGCGGGCGCCCGGAAGGCCTTGCCGAACGAGACCCAACTGCGCAGCGCCGCCGCCTGCCAGCTCAGGGTCGCTCGGGGCGAGAGTCGGGAGCCCCAGGCGCTGGTGCCATCCCAGCGGACCCCGCCGAGCAGGCCCCACCCGGCGCCGAGCGCAAACCGGTCCTGGAGGAAGAGCGAGCGGGTGGTCAGCGCGCGCCCGGCGAGGTTAGTGCCCCAGTTCGAGCCGTCGGTGACCTCGTCGCGGCGCCACTCGCCGCCGGCGATGAGGTGATGGCGGCCCCAGCTCAGGTGGTAGGCGGCGCGGGCGCTGTCGGAGCCGGCGTCGGTGTCGCTGGCGATGAAGCCGAAGGGATCGTCGGGGTCGCGGAAGGTCATCCTGCGCTCGACATGCGCGAGCGTGACCTCGAGCTCACTGCCGCCGCCCAAACGCAGGCGGAGAGGCGCCGCCACAAGCGTCTCCGCCGCCGCGGTCGAGCGCCGCGGAGTGGGCAGCGCGCCGGAGAAGGGGATCTCGGTGCGGGTGTCGGTGCGATTGAGGAGGAGGGCGACCCGGCCGCGATCGCCAAAACGCCAGCCGAGATCGACCAGCGTCGCCCGCGAGGAGAAGTCATCGTTCTCAAGTGAGCCCGAGCCCTGGCGCTGGAGGGCGCTGGCGGTGAGGTCGAGCCGGCCGAGGGTCACCCTGGCGCCCACTTCCGCCCTCTGCCACCCACCTGGGCCGGCCTCGCCGAGCACCCGCAGGTGGTCCTGCTGTCCCTGCACGCTCAGGAGTTGCACGACGCCGCCCACCGCGTCGGCGCCCCACAGGGCCGAGTACGGGCCGCGCACCACCTCGATCCGCCCGATCCCGGCGGCCACCGGCAGGCTCCAGTCGTAGCCGCCGAAAAACGGCGAGTTGAGCCGCACGCCGTCGAGGAGGACCAGGGTGTGCGCCGAGCCGGTGCCGCGCACGAACAGCGTGGTGACGCCATTATCGAGACCTGATCTCAACACAACCGAGCCGGGGACACGCCGCAGCAGCTCGGCCACCGTTACGGCGCCGGAGGCGGCGATCCCCTCGCGGTCGATGAGGGTGAACGCGGCCGCGACCTCAGGGACCGCCTGCTCCTCACCGGCGGCGGTCACGATCACCGAATCCGCGAATGTCGGCAAGGTTTGAGCCTGGAGAGCGGGGCTTGCAAGCAAGCCGGCGAGAAAAAGAATGGACGCTTGGTACCTCATTGGAACCTCCCGTTCCTGCGGAAGCCGGGCATGGGCGCCCAGCTTCCCAGGGGTGGCAGGTCTCCTGGCTCCCGGATCATCCGGCACCGCTCGCCTTCCCAGAGCCGGCGCACCCGCGCCCGCTCCAGTGGCCGTCTGAGCGGCCCGTCCCCGGTCACAGTGGCGGGGGCCGCGCCGGTCTTGCACCGGCTTCCCTCGACACCACCCCGGAATTCGTGTCGTCCCGACCATAGCGGAACGCCGTCGCGGGCGCAAGGGTGGCGGACCGACGTTGCCGGCGGGTGAAGCGATCAGCTCTCAGCGTTCAGCCGTCAGCTCCCCAACCCTGTCCCAGGCGATTGGACCGGCTGGTCGGCGAGCGGCAGCAGATCCTTGTTCCCGGGTCGCAGCGGTAGAACTGTCCCTGATAACAGAACGGCCCGGGAGCGACCCGAGCCGTGACCGACCTCAGCGGCGAAGGGCCGCCGCTGAGGGCTGAAAGCTGATTGCTGAGAGCTGCCTTACTGCACTACCGCCTTGATCGGGAGATCGATCTGCTTGCGCGCGGGGTCATTGGTGGAGATCTTCAGAGTCGCCTTGTGGGTGCCCTTGGCGGTGCCAGCCGCCATGCTGACGGCGACCTGGTAGCGCTGGCCCGCCTGCAGCGGCACGACCTCGGCGGTGAAGGCGGGGTCGTCGGTCTCGACCTTAGTGAGCTCGAGCTGGGCGCCCTGCCGGTTGTTGATGAGGATGAGGTTGCGACCGATCGGAGCGTCCCCGGGCACCGAGCCGAAGTCGATCTCGGGCGGGATGACCTGCACGATGGGGCGAACCACGCCGCTCACGTTGAGGGGAATCTCGGCCGCCTTCTCCGCGGTCGTCTTGATGATGAGCTTGTGGTTGAGCATCCCCTCGGGCGCGTCGCCCGGAACGGTGACGGAAACTTCCCACTGCGGACCCTTACGTTCCGGGATCCGCTCCTTGTCGGCAAGCTCGCGGAAGGAAGCCTGGTAGGGCCCGCCAGCGGTGTCGATGCCGGTCACCTTGAAGTCGCTTCCTTCGGCGGACACGAGTACTACTTTGTCGGTCGCGGGCTCGCCCTGGAGGACATTGAGGCGCAACAACTGGCGCGGCAGCACCTCGATGAACGAGCGGACCTCGGCCTTGACGACCAGATTGATCTGGGGGTTGTCCTTGTCGTTCGTGAACGCGATGATGGCCTTGGTGATCGGGCCGGTGAACGCCGAGGTATCGACCTCGGCCTGGATCTTGCCGGTGCCGCCCGGGGCGATATTGCGGTCGAAGTTGGCCACCGTGCAGCCGCAGGTGGGCCGCACAGCGGTGATCTCGAGCGGCGCTGTGCCGGTATTGCGGATCTCGAAGGTCGCCTTGAGCTTGTCGCCCTTAGAGATGATGCCGAAGTCCTTGACCTTCTCCACGGTGTCTGCCACCGGCTTGGCCTCGCTTGCCGGACCCGAAGCGGTTTCCTGTCCCAACGTGAGCACTGGCGCCAACATCAACAGCAACCCCAACAGGATGTTACGTCTCATCGAATCGCCTCCTCTCTGCCGTGCCGTGACCCTGGCGCCGTCAGAGGTGCTAGAGTACACTGCCGCGCAATCGCGCGCCAGAGAGTATGCAGGAACCTTGCCACTCCTATCTCTTGCCCATCGGTGGGACGGCCACGGCCGCTCTTGCCGGCCTCCTGGTCGAGGTGGGAGAACGGGTCTCGGGCGTTGACTCCGTCCTCTACCCGCCGACCTCCGAGCTGCTCGCCGAGCTCGGCGTGCCGGTGCGGCTCGGCTACGATCCCGCCGGAATCCCGCCCGACTGCGACCGCGTCATCATCGGCAACGCCGTGCCCGCCCATAATGTGGAGGTCCAAGCCGTGCTCCAGCGAGGCCTGCCCTGCACCTCGCAGGCGGCGGCATTTGGCGAGCGCTTCTGCCGGCGGGCGCAGAGCGTGGTGGTGGCCGGCACCCATGGCAAGACCACCACAACTGCCCTGGCCGCCCACCTGCTCACCGCTGGCGGCCTCGACCCCACGGTGCTCATCGGCGGTGTGCCTCGAGGCGGCAAGCCCTGGCGGCTCGGCCATGGTGGCTGGACGGTGGTCGAGGGCGACGAGTACAACACCGCCTTCTTCGATCGCGGGCCCAAATTTCTCCACTACTATCCGCACCTCTTCGTGGTCGGCAATGTGGAGTTCGATCACGGCGACATCTATGTCGATCTCGATGCCATCATGGCAGCCTTTCGCGCCGGACTGGCAGTAGTCCCGCCGGCTGGCCGGGTGGTCGCCAACGCCGGTGACGCGGGCGCCCGCGAGGTGGCGCGCGGTCACCCGCGGGTCATCTGGTACGGCTGCGAGGCCGGCGCGGACCTGCGCTGCACGAGCTGGACGAGCGCCGAGAATGGCCTACGTGCCGAGCTCGAGTGGGCGGGCCATCTCTTCGCGGTCGAGACGCCCCTGGTCGGCCGCCACAATCTCGACAACCTGCTGGCTGCCTGTGCCTGCGCCCTGCTTGCCGGGCTGGCGCCGGAGGCGCTGGCGCGCGCGGCGCCCACCTTTCCCGGGGTGCGGCGGCGGCTCGAGCTTCTCGGCGAGGAGGCCGGCATCGCGGTGGTTGACGACTTTGCCCACCACCCGACGGCGGTTCGCCTGACGTTGGAGGGTGCGCGGGCACGCTTCCCCGGAAGGCGACTGGTGGTGGCCTTCGAGCCGCGCTCGCTCACCGCCGGGCGGGCGCTCTTCGCCGAGCGCTATGTCGAGGCCCTGGCCATGGCCGACTGCGCCGTGATCGCGCCGGTGTTCCACCGGAAGCGGCTGGCGCCCGACGAGCTGCTCGATCGCGAGGAGCTGGCAAGGAGGATCGAGGCTCGCGGGCGCGAGGCGCTCGTGGTGCCCGACGATGAGGACCCGCTGCCGCACATGCTGCGCGTCCTGCGCGCGGGGGATGTTGTGGTGTGCATGTCCTCGGGCGATTTCGGCGGTCTTCCCCGGCGCCTGCTGGAATCCCTGCGGGGACGCGAATGAGGACAAGCCCGCATTTCTCACCGCTTGTCCTACTGCAAGCGCCGATAGCACGCCATCTCGGGCCGTACTCGCTTCTCGCTCCTCGACGTACTGTTCAAGTACGCCTGCGTCGCTCGTCGCTACGTGCAGCCCGATCTGACGCACTCTCGGCGCTTTCGCTACGGACCACGGTGAGAAATGCGAGCTAGCCTAGCGCGGCTCCTGGCCACCGTCGGCACGCTGGGGGAACGGCTGCCGGCGCCCGGCACCACGGTGGGTTCTCCGGTCGGCCTGGCGCTCTTCCTCGCGGTCGCCGGCGGGTCTCCGGCTCGCCTGGCGTGGGCCTGGGCCGGCCTGGCTGTGTTGGCGCCGCTTTCAGTGTGGGCCTGCGGCGGCGAGGCGGCGCGGCGGGGAGAAGAGGATCCGGGCGCCGTGGTGCTCGACGAGGTGGCGGGCCAGTGGCTGGCGCTGGCAGTGCTGGCAACCTGCGGGGGCACCCTCACCGCCAGCTCCCTCGCCCTCTCGTTCCTGCTCTTTCGCCTTTTCGACATCCTCAAGCCCTGGCCGATTCGCGCGCTCGAGCGGTTACCGGGTGGCGCCGGCATCGTGGCGGACGATCTGGCCGCCGGCGCGGCCGCCGGCCTCGTTGTCGCTTCCCTGCCGATCTGATGCGGCTGGCGCTGCCGCCGTGGTGAGGGCAGTTACGCTTGCTGGGGAATCGCGGTAGTATCTTCGTAAGATGAGCTGGGATATGACTCTTGCTGTGCCGGCACCACCCCCAGGCCAGCGGTCCTGCGGCTCGGGGGAGAATCTTCGGAGCCGCCCGCCGCTGGTGGCGCTGGTCCTCACCCTGGCCGCGCTGGCGTGCCTGGCTCGCGCGGCCCC
>JAZDGE010000275.1:0-3358 GCA_043807175.1 Acidobacteriota bacterium | reverse complement strand
GAGCTGAAACTCGTACTCGAAGTCGGACACCGCGCGCATGCCGCGCAGCATCACTCGCGAGCCAGTCTGGCGCATGAACTCGACGAGCAGGCCGGAAAAGGAGGTGACCTCGACCCCGGCGACACCGGCAAACGTGGCCTGGATGAGGCGGACTCGCTGGCTCGCGGGGAGCAGCGCGCGCTTCTCGGTGTTCTCAAGCACCGCGACGACGACGCGGGGAAAAAGAGTGAGGGCGCGGCTGACGATGTCGACATGTCCGAGGTGGAGTGGGTCGAAGCTGCCCGGGTAGACCGCGGTGATCGGGGGCGCGCTCATGGTGTCTCCTCGAGGGCGATGGTGGCGTGGTTGTGGTGGTTGTCGACGACGCGCAGCGTCAAAATGTGGCGCCCGCCTGGCGCCGGGATGCGGAAGCGTTCGCGTCGCCCGTCGAGCAGGCCGTCCTCCGGGGCCACGCGCCGCCAGCCCGCCGCGTCCTGGTTCCACTCCGCGAGCGCGAGTGGCGAAAGGGTGTCCTCCGCCTCGATAACCCACTCGCCGCCACGGCGCTCAGCGGTCAGGCGTGGCGCGGTGTTGTCAACGGTGATCCAGCTCGAGAGCGCCTGTACCGTGCCCGGGGCCTCGGGATTGGCGGGGGCGTCGGTGGCCAGCAGGCGAAAGCGATAGAGCCCATCCGGGAGCGCGTGGGTGTCGAGGGCGAGGGTCACGGTCTCGAGCTCGTCCCGCACCTTCCACCACTGCCCGCCGCCCGATCGCTGAATCTCGAGGGCGAATCGGAGAGGATCGCCATTGGGATCCTCGACCTTCCAGGAAACGCTCTGGTAGCCAATCCGGTAGTAACGCTTGCCAAGGCGTTCCTGGAGCTCCTCGCCGCCGCCGTCGAGGGTGGTGAAGATCCCCGAGAGGTCGGGATGCTGCACCTCGACGATGCGCTCGGCGGGCGGCGGCGACTTGAGGAAGACCTCTCCCGGCTCGTGGACCAAGAGGTCGCGGATCTCGGGTGGGAGGTTGAGCTGGCGGTAGGCGATCTGGACCCGCTCGAGCCGCACGGGCAGCGCCGCCGGCGCCTCCAGCTCGACCTGCCACTGAAGGTAGCGCGCAGGAGGGGCGGTGATCCGGCCCGCCCCACAGGGCACGGCTGCGGTCCAGTCGCTCCAGGTCTCATCCGGCGTCGCACTGGCGCCCGAGCGCGCGCGCAGGGTGCAGCGCCCGGCGGCGGGAAGCTGGCCGCCAAGCTCGGCCTCGCCCCATTGAGCCGGCTGGCCGGCGTCGAGCGGCGGCGAGGTGAAGACGCCCCTGGGCTCGCCGCGGCGCTCCAACAACCGCACCGGACTCTGGGTCAGCGCCCAGCGCCCGCCGCCGGCGAGGCGCACGACCTGCGCGGCGTCCACGGTGTCGAGCTGCGCCATCGCCCCCTCGACGAGCTGCCAGATCTCACCCTCCAGGCCGGTGCCGATCAGCAGGCCGCCCTCGCCCCACGCCAGGGTCCCCGCGAGCTGCTTGTTGAAGCGGTGCACGGTAGTCACCGCGCCGGTCGGCAGAATGCGCAGGATCTCCGAGGTCGCGCTGCCCTTCTCGCCGGCAGGCGTGGCCGGCGGGCCCTCGCTGACCGTGACCGTGACCGTGACGCTTCCGCCGCCTTCCGTCGGTTCGGCGGCAGGCTTCCCGAGGCCCGGATCGCCGGTGAGCGCGGCGGCGAAGAGCACGCCTCCGGGCGCCGGTGCGAGTGCCGCGATCTCCGTGAAGGGGGAGTCGTAGAGAACGCCCGCGGGTCCAACGCCGGCCCAGGAGAGCACGCGGCCCTGGCCCGAGGTGCCGATGAGGAGGGACTCACCGGCGACCGCGAGGCAGCGCGCGTGGCGGTCGGCGATCGAAACCGCAAGCTCGAGGCCGCGGGCCGTCAGTCGCAGCACCCGGCCCGGGTTGCCGGCAGCAGCTACCAGCTCGCCCCGATACCAAACCAGATCCCAGATAGTACCCTCGGCCAAGCGGCTCGCAAGGACCAGCGGCCCGACCCCTCGCGGCGCCCGCAACAGCATGGCCGGAACCGCGGTGGCGACCCAGAGATCGCCGTCGGGGGCGAGGAGCAGGGCGGTGACCTGATCGGCCTCGGGTGCGCCGATCTCCTCTTTCTTTCCGTCCTGGACCCGGAAGACCCGGGCGGGATGGCCGGTGGCGACATAGACCGCGCCGGCCGGTCCTGGCACCATGGCGAGCCCGAGTGGCTCGTCAAAGGCGGCCACCTCGACAAGTGGCGGGAGCGGTCGGAGCGAGCCGTCGGGAAAGACCGCGACCCCCTGGCTGGTCGAGGAGGCAAGGGCGTGCGGCGTGTCGAGAACGAAGCGGCGCGTCTGGCCCGCTCCCGCCTTGCCGGCGCCGAGCAGCGCGGCAAGGAGTGCGGCCCAGGCGACGCAGCAGCACGACGTCCGCGCCCGCGCCGGCCTGAGGCCAGGTGTCGCGGCCTGAGTGCCCGTCTCGGGCTTCGGCCTGAGGAGAAGCAAATGTGCGCCGCGGCGGTCGGGACCGCACTGGCGCCGGGTCCGAGCCCTAAGTACTCCCGGTCGGAAATACGCCGGCATTCGAACGCCGCTGCATCCGCGCCCGCGGCGTTGCGCTTCCTGCGCCGTATCACCTGCCGATACGGCTCGGTCGCGCGCCTTGCGGGCGCGGCGCATCGGCGTTCTCCGTGCGTCACCGTATTTCCGACCGGGAGTACTAAGGAGAGAAAGGGACCACCGAGGGCTACTCCTCGGGCGCCTCGAGCCGATCGCTCGGAGCTGATGGCTGGGTGGGTGGGAGGTGGGAAAGGCTGCCTTCATTTCCCCTCCAGGAGGATCGGTTGCACGGTCAGGGGGATGCGGAAAGCGCCCTCCAGGGGATAGGGGGCGCTCCAGCGCGTCGTCGTGAGGGTCGCGGCGGCGAGCCGGGTGAGTGCGCGTGGGCCGAGGCCCGCCGCGAGCGTCGCCGCCCACGAGGGCGGAAGCGCGGGCTGTGAGACGCCCGGCCCCGCAACTCCGCGCTCGCGCGTCTCGAGCGCGGCGATGAGTATCGCCGAGCTTTCGAGCGCCGACAGTTGCGCGAGCTGGTCGGAAAAGCTGGCGGGAGAGATCGCCTCGGTCTTGATCCGGTACTCGCTCCAGGCCGCGCCATCGGCGACGATGAGGTCGACGGGACCGGGGGCGAGTGAGGCCGGGACCTGGATTCGCAGCGTCTGGCGGACGCTCAGCGCCCGTTGCGGCTGGAGGCGGACCTCGATGGTCAGCTCCTGGCCGGGGTGGATTGTGGTCCGGGCCGGGAGGACCTCCGTGATGGTGGCGCCGAGGGCCGCCTCCTGGCGCTCGAGCTCGGCCCGCACCGCGGC
>JAZDGE010000274.1:0-4603 GCA_043807175.1 Acidobacteriota bacterium | reverse complement strand
GCAAGCACTTCCCCACCGGCGCGCACAAAGTGGGCGCCGCCTTCGGCTGTCTTGCCCCGCGCCTGGTGAGTGGCGCCTTCGACCCGACGGCGCAGAAGGCGGTCTGGCCCTCGACCGGCAACTACTGCCGCGGTGGCGCCTTCGACAGCGCGCTGCTGGGCTGCCAGGCGGTCGCGATCCTGCCGCGGGAGATGAGCCGCGAGCGCTTTGAGTGGCTTGAGAGCATCGGCGCCGAGATCATCGCCACTCCTGGGTGCGAGTCCAATGTCAAGGAGATCTTCGACGCCTGCTGGGAGATCCGCAGGACCCAGCCAAGCGCCGTCATCTTCAACCAGTTCGAGGAGTTCGGGAACTATCTCTGGCACTACGGCGTGACCGGACCCGCCGCTGCCGAGGCCTTTCACGGCCTCGGCGGCTCGCCACGCCGACTGGCCGCCTGGGTTGGCGCGACCGGTTCCGCGGGAACGCTGGCAGCCGGGGACTACCTGAAGGCTCACTTTCCCGGCTGCCGAATCACCGCCGCCGAGGCGCTGCAGTGCCCCACCCTGCTGCAAGCGGGATTCGGTGCCCACCGCATCGAGGGGATCGGCGACAAGCACGTCCCCTGGATTCACAACGCCCGCAACACCGATCTCGTCACCGCGATCGACGACGAGGCGACGATCAGCCTGCTGCGCCTGCTCAACGAACCTGCCGGGCGAGACCTTCTCGCCCGGCGCGGAATCTCCGCGGGCGTCCTCGCGGGCCTGCCGCTGCTCGGCATCTCCTCGATCTGCAACCTGCTTGCCGCGATCAAGACGGCGCGCCACTTCGAGCTCGACGGCGGCGACGTCCTGCTCACCAGCTTCACCGACTCCTCCGAGCTCTACCTCACCCGGCTGGCGGAGCTGCGCGAGACGCGGGGCGAGTACAGCGAGGTGCAGGCGGCGATCGATTTCGAGCGCCACCTCCTCGGCGCCACCACGGACCACACCAAGGAGTTGACCCACCCCGACCGCAAGGCGATCCACAACCTCAAGTACTTCACCTGGGTGGAGCAGCAGGGAAAGACCGTCGAGGAGCTCAATGAGCTCTGGCGCCCGGGGTTCTGGGAGGATCTGGTGGACCAGCTCCCGGAGTGGGATGCCGCGATCGGGGCATTCAACCGGGACGTCGGGGACCGGGGAGGGGAAGCGACATGAGCGCGGAACGAGGACGGGAAGCGCTGGCAGCAGCGCGGCGTTACGAGGGAGAGCTCGTCCGCTTCCTCCGTGAGATGATCGCGATCCCTGGGGAAAGCTGCCACGAGGGTGCACGCTGCGAGCGGGTACGGCAGGAGTACCTTCGCCTCGGCTTCGACGAGGTGTTCTTCGACGGCCTCGGCAGCGTCATCGCCCGGATCGGCAGCGGCCCTTGCAAGATTCTGATGGACGGCCACATCGACACCGTCGGCGTGGGCGACCTGGGGGCCTGGAGCCATGACCCCTTCGCCGGCAAGGTCGAGAACGGCAAGGTCTTCGGCCGCGGCGCGGTCGACGAGCTTCCCGCGATCGCCTGCATGGCCTACGGCGCCCGCCTCCTCCAGGAGCGTGGCGTGCCGCCCGGCGTGACGCTCTACCTGTGCGCATCGGTGATGGAGGAGGATTGTGACGGCTACCCTCTCATGCACCTCATCGAGCAGGAGGGTATCCGGCCCGACCTGGTCGTGCTCGGCGAGCCGACCAACCTCGACGTCTATCGCGGCCACCGTGGCCGGATGGGAATCACCATTACCACCAGGGGCATCGCGGCGCATGGCGCCCATGCCGAGCGCGGCCTGAACGCGGTCTACAAGCTGGCGCCGATCATCCAGGAGATCGAGGCATTCAACGCCCGCCTCGCCGATGACGCATTTCTCGGCAAGGGCAGCGTGACGGTCTCCTGGATCGACTGCAAGTCACCTTCGTTCAATGCCGTGCCGGATGAGGCGAGAGTCGTTCTGGATCGCCGCCTGACGGCGGGCGAGACCCCCGATGGCGCCCTGGGCGAGCTGCGCGGCCTGGCGCACATCGGCGATGCCGAGGTCGGCGTCCTGGCCTGGGAAGGCACGAGCTGGCGCGGCCTGGCCGGCCGCCAGGAGCAGGTGTTTCCCGCCTGGGTGCTGCCCGAGGCCCACCCGCTGGTGCAGGGCGTGGCCGCTGCCGCCGAGGCGGTGCTCGGCCGGCGACCGGCGATCTCGCGTTGGGCCTTCTCGACCAACGGCACCGCCACGATGGGCCGGCTCGGCATTCCCACCGTGGGCTTCGCCCCCGGCCGGGAAGAGCTCTCGCATTCCACCAACGAGTGGGTCGCCATCGACGACCTCGTAAAAGCAACTGCCGTCTACTCCCTCATCCCCGAGTCACTGGCAGACCGGTTCGGACAGCCATGCCCGTGAACCCGGCATCTCAGCCGATGGCGCGCCTGAGCGCGACGCCGTGGCGACGGAGAAACGCCGCGCCGCGCAGCGGCGCCCGCGTGCCAGGTCCGACACTTTGCAGCGCCCCTCCGCGAGTTGCACGTCGCAAACAGCTCGGCAGCACCGCCGAAGAAGCAAGTAGCCGCAAAGTGTCCGACCTGGCAACGCCCTGGCGAAGCACGCCCAAGCCGATCACGCGCGAAGCGCAGTGCAGGCCCGCGAGCCACACCGCGCCGCGCAGCGGCGCCCGCGTGCCAGGTCCGACACTTTGCAGCGACCCGCCGCGACTTGCAGGCCGCAAACAGCCCGGCAGCACTGCCGAAGAAGCAGGTAGCCGCAAAGTGTCCGACCTGGCAACGACGAAGGAGACCCATCATGCAGACCAACCTCAAAGGCAAGCACTTCATCACCACCCAGGAGTGGACCGCCGACGAGCTGGAGACGATCTTTGCGCTCGCCCGTGAGCTCAAGTTGGCGCGGGCGACCGGCAGGCCGACCCCGCTGCTGGCGGCCAAGACGCTCTACATGATCTTCTTCGACTCCTCGACTCGTACCCGCAACTCCTTCGAGACCGGCATGACCCAACTGGGCGGCCATGCGATCTACCTCTCGCCGGACAAGATGCAAATCAGCCACGGAGAAAACGCCAAGGACACGGCGTCCGTCCTCTCCCGCTTCGGCGACGGCATAGCGATTCGCCATTGCGCCTTTGGCGAGGGCAATGCCTACCTGCGCGAGGTGGCCAGGTGGTCGCGGGTGCCGGTGCTCAACATGCAGTGCGACGTCTACCACCCCTGCCAGATCCTCGCCGACTACCTGACCATTCGCGAAAAGTTCGGCGACAATACCCGCGGCCTCCAGCTCGGCATGGCGTGGACCTCGGCGCCCAACTACGTGCGGCCGATCTCGGTGCCGCAAAGCGTGATCCTGATGATGCCGCGCTTCGGCATCGACGTGACGCTCGCCTATCCGCCGGAGTTCCGGCTGCAGCCGGAGATCGAGCAGCAGGCCCGCGCCAATGCCGCCGCCAGTGGCGCGAGGTTTCAGATCGTTCATGACTTCGAGGAGGCCTTCCGCGATGCCGACATCGTCATCCCCAAGTCCTGGGGGCCGCTGCTCCACACCCAGGACAAGCGGGAGGGCCTGGCGCTGATCGAGAAGTACCCGAGCTGGCGCTGTGGCGCCGAGCAGATGGCGCTGGGCAAGAAGCACATGATCTACATGCACCCGCTTCCCGCCGACCGCGGCCGGGAGGTGACCGACGAGGTGATCGACGGTCCCCAGTCGGTGGTATACGACGAGGTCGAGAACCGCCTGCAGGTGCAAAAGGCCTTGATGGCGCTGGTAATGTAGATGAAGAAGCTATCAGCTCTCAGCCATCAGCTATCAGCTCCCCCGCCCACCCCGCAGTGGGCGTTGCTGAGAGCTGAAAGCTGAGTGCTGAAAGCTGAGAGCTGAAAGCTCCGAGCTAACAGTCGCGCGCGAGGAGGTCGCACAGCCATGGCAGCGTTTTCTTTCGTTTGCAGCGAGTGCGGGGTGCGGTACCGGGAGGACGAGGTCCGGTATGTGTGCCCGGCTTGCGCCCGCCAGCAGGAGCGTGGCGGCATCACCCGCGGCGTGCTGCGGGTGCAGATCGAGAACCTCCCGGCGGTCTGGCCGCCCGAGCGCGTCCATGACCCCGGGTGTCTCGCCGCCTTTCTGCCAGTCGCCGGGCCGGCTTCCATCCCGGCCTTCCCGGTCGGCGGCACGCCCCTGCTGCCGGCGCCGGAGCTGCGCCGCGCCCTTGCCATGCCGCACCTCTGGGTCAAGGATGACACCCGCAACCCCTCGGGCTCAACCAAGGACCGGGCCTCGCTGCTGGTGGTGGCGAAGGCCATCGAATACGGCTTTCGCACCGTCGCCACCGCCTCCACCGGCAATGCCGCCTCGGCCCTGGCGGCGGTCGCCGCCGCCGCCGGTCTGGAGGCGGTGGTCCTCGTCCCGGCCAGCGCCCCCCCCGCCAAGCTCGTGCAGTGCGCCTGCTACGGCGCCCGGCTGATCCCGGTAGACGCCAGCTACGATCGCGCCTTCGAGCTCTCGGTGGCGGCCTGCGAGAAGTTCGGCTGGTACAACCGCAACACCGCCTTCAACCCGTTCACCATCGAGGGCAAGAAGACGGTCGCACTCGAGATCGCCGCCGCCCTTTTG